>CAYZFT010000021.1:0-17413 GCA_964477925.1 uncultured Candidatus Saccharibacteria bacterium | reverse complement strand
TTACTTGTAGCTCTCTTGCATTCTCAGGGTTCCTGCGGGCAAATCCAAATATAGCTTCAACCCAGGGCAGCTTCTTTTTATAGTTACTGGCTGCCTTGGTTTCTGCATATAATCTCACTGACCGTTCGATTATCAGCTATTTCAATCCTCGGGTTTCAGCGACCGACGGTAATCTGCTTCTAATGTGAGTAATTAATTAAGTCGGAGTTGGGAGTTTTTTTGGTGGGTGGTATACTAGAAGGGCTTTAATAATTTAGTAAATATAAAGAGACGGCGAGAGATCTAGCTCAGCGACCCGTCAGCAGCCTGTGCTCATGCGCAAGGTGCTCCATCTAGCCCGCAGTGCGGGAAAGATATGTCGGCAATTCGCCTCCTCATATCCTTTCTGGCCTGCAGAAAGGATATTTTTATATGACCAACACCGTTGGCGATGCAACTTTATTTACCAGTGAGTCTGTCTGTGCGGGGCACCCCGACAAAATGGCCGATGCCGTGAGTGACGCGCTGCTTGATGCTATCCTTACACAAGATCCACACGCCCGCACCGGTATCGAGACAGTTGTGGGGGCAGACCAAGTCAGTCTGTTTGGCGAGATTAAAACAACTGCCACTATTGACCTCGAAACGATAGCGCGCACCAAGATTAAAGAGCTTGGTTACACCAACCCAGCATGGGGATTCTCTGACACTGAGTCTCATTTCAATAATTATCTGCATCAACAATCACCCGAGATAGCCATGGGTGTCGATGTTGACGGTGCTGGTGACCAGGGGATGATGTTTGGTTATGCCTGCGATGAAACGCCAGAGCTTATGCCGCTGCCAATCGCACTTGCCCATGCCCTGACACGTCGTATCGACGAATGTCGCGAGCAAAAGATACTTAAGTGGTTACGACCCGATGGCAAGGCGCAGGTAACAGTGCGCTATGACGAAGAGGGTCGTCCTGTCGCAGTCGAGAAGCTTGTTGCGGCTGTGGCACACGACGAAAAAACCTCACCCGAGCAAGTGCGGGCCGATGTGATTGAGCAGGTATTTACGCCAGTGCTCGAAGCCTACAAGTTTAAACTGCCAGTCGACCATAATATTGTTATTAATGGCACGGGTTTGTGGCACATACCAGGGCCAGAGTCTGACGCTGGTCTGACTGGCCGCAAGATAGTCGTTGACACGTACGGCGGCTATGCTCGGGTAGGTGGCGGAGCATTCAGCGGCAAGGACCCGAGCAAAGTTGACCGCAGTGGTGCCTATGCTGCACGTTTCATCGCCAAAAACATCGTGGCGGCAGGCTTGGCGACAAAATGTGAAGTTGGCCTGGCATATGTCATCGGTCAGCCGAAGCCGCTTATGCAGACGATTGAAACGTTTGGTACGGCAACGGTAAGCGAAGGCGAATTGTACGCATTTAAAGACAAACTGATTGATACGAGCGTACGCGGCATAACGGAAAAACTTGATTTGTTGCGTCCAATCTATAGTGAGACAAGCGCGTATGGTCACTTTGGCAAGCCAAACCTGCCTTGGGAGCAAATCATCACAGTTTAACGGCCGCTGTCATCCCGGACTTGATCCGGGGTCCCGCTGCTACCGTACCATAGTCTTTCCGTATCGTAGTTCCCGAACTGCGGTCGGCTCACTTCGTGTCGACAAAAGGCTTCATGTGGTTCCCGCACCACGGGCGGGTTCTCTTTTGTCCGTCAAAAGAGAACCAGAAAACCTCGGCACGCTTCCACCATCTTGGTGGTCTGTTGTTGCTGATTACAATGGCCACACACTAAGCCCCATTAATCATTCCGCTACGCATGTGTCCTATTGTTGTAATAGACAACAACATCTCAGCCATGATGTCTCCAGAGTGCCATACAGCTTCAAGCTTCCCCCGCGAAAAGCGGCTGTAAACAATGTCGCTCTGCGACAATAGCTGAGGCTACGATGTGTAGACTCCTGGACGAAGCTGTTGTCAGTAACGACAACTCCCGTCAGGTGGTGAGACTTGTCTGACGAGTAACCACAACACCAGTGATGTTGTGGTTGGGAGGAGTTGTCGAACCAGTTGTTGTTATGACTAACAGTAAGCCAAGATGTTGGAACCCTCGTCTAGACTTTTGGTACCTTTTGGGTCATGCCAAAAGTACAAAGATGAGGAAACTATCGTTACTAATGTCAGCGAGGAGGTGGCCGGTCCTGAACAAGGCTTATACAAATAACCGGTGGCTCATGTGTTCATCTCATAATCCAAAATCGGTAATCCAACTTACTCGATGTCGCGGTGGCGGAAGCCGACGATAGCGGCAGCGATACAGACGGCAAAAATGGCGATTAGGTAGATAACGAGGCCGCGCGGTGTTTTGCCAAGCAGCGGGTCAAGCGGCGTGAAATAGTGATACGGGAGGAATTTGACCGGCCATTTGAGCCAGTCAGTCATGCTACTGAGGCTAGCGAACAGGTACCCGCCAAACCCGATAACGACGGCGGTGGCCGTTGCGGCGCGACGCGTGACACTGCTCGCGGCTTGCATTGCAAACGCAATCAAGCCAAAACTCAGGCAAAACAGCGCCGTGTAGGCAGTGGCAGCTGCGAGCCGCGCTGCACCGACGTGCATATCGATGAGCGGTGCAACGGCGATGATTGCAAGCAGTGTTGTGCCAGTCACCGCAACGAACTCAACTCCAAAACCGATGAGTTTAGCAAGGAGCAGCCGTGTGCGGCTGATGGGCCGGGCGAGAAGTAGCTCGAGTGTCTTGCTTGACTCTTCGCGGCCAAGCAACCCAGCCCCACGGGTGATAGCCAAGATAATCCAAATGAGTGGTAAGGTGGCATAGAACACTTGCGAGTTGAGAAAATCAATTGGGTTGCCGACATCGACCGAGCCAGCGCCGCCCGTCTTGAGACCACGTAGTTCTTGTGGTAGCTGGTTGAGCACTTTGTTCATCTCGGCAGCCTGGTCGCGTATGGAAGGAAATAGAGCCAAAATCAGAATGGTCATCGCGACCGAGCCGATAGCCCACCATGTGATGGCGGTGCGTCTGCGTCGTAGCTCCCACAAGATTATATCTTTCATGCACCGTCTCCGTAGTATTCGAGGAATTCGTCTTCGAGGTTGAGCTGCTCGGTTGTAATCGTCTGAATAGTGCAGGTTGCAAGCACGGCAAGGGCCTCGGCGATTGAGGCTTTGGGCTGTACAACTACAGTGTTACCTTCGGCAGAGATAAACTTGAGCGCACGGTTAGCTTTGAGCTTTTCGACGTCACCTGGCTTGGCAAGTACGATGCGGAACGTGAGACCCCCGAGGTTGTCATCGCCCTTTACCAGCTGTTCGCGTATGAGGCGGCCATGCTTGATAATGCCGACACGGTCGCACATGCGCTGTGTCTCGGCAAGATTATGGCTACTCACGAAAACAGCTGCACCACGGGCGCTAGCCTCGCGGATTGCTTGGTAAAACACTTCTTGCATGAGCGGGTCAAGCCCACTGGTCGGCTCGTCGAGTATGAGTACATCGGGCTGATGCATGAGGGCTTGGATAACGCCGATTTTCTGGCGGTTGCCCTTGCTGAGCTCATTGACTTTCTTTTCGGGCTCGGCTTCGAACTGTTTGATAAGCTCGGCGAGGTACTCGCTGTTGTCGCGCTGTTGCAATTTGCTGAGATAAGCAAATAGCTCATGCCCAGTTACTCGCGGCCACAGTGCGACGTCGCCCGACAAATACCCGACATGTCGTTTGACCGCCACGGTGTCGTCGACGACGTCGAGCCCCATAATTCGTGCACGGCCAGCAGTCGGCTGAATAAAATTGAGCAGCAGTCGGATGGTGGTTGATTTGCCAGCGCCATTCGCCCCCAAAAAGCCATAGACTTCTCCGGGTTTTACGCTGAGGCTAAGTTTGTCGAGCGCCGGTGTGCGGCTACCCTTGTAGGTTTTGCTGAGCTTTTTAATAACGATACTACTAGCCATTGAGCCCATATTATACTCCAGCGTCTGTCCGCTGGCGAATGATAGTTTTGAGCTTTTCACCAAACTGAGGCAGAAATATCTTGTGCCAAGCTGAGTGAAGGGGCTCTGGCAGGGCAGTTAGCTCGAACCAGCCGCTGTTATCAACCATATCTGGCTCCATAATGTGTACATCTAGGGGGTTGACTTGCACCGCAAAGGGCATTGCAACCCAGTGAGTTTTGGTCCCGTCTGGCAATGCGCGAAACACATCAAAATAACCTAAAAAGTCGACGCAAATCGGCTGAGTCACGCCGTATTCTTCACAGAGCTCACGGAGCATACTTTCCTCGACCGATTGCCCATGTTTAAGCCCACCAGCTCCGCAATCCCAACGACCATGCTCGTCGCGTGCGTTCTTGCTGCGTTTGGCCATGAAAATCTGGCCACTCTTGTCATAGCAGATAAACGGCGTACTAATGCCGGTAAAACTGACACCTTTGTGTTTTCGAAGTGTTGGAGCGGGTAATTTACGCAATGCCATAAATCAATTGTATACTATCAAACAATGAGGCAAATTATTCTGGCAAGCGGATCACCGCGGCGCAAAGAATTACTAGAGCTGATGGGGCTTACATTTACCGTCATACCCAGCGATTTCGATGAATGGTTGGACGATACGGTTGATAGCAGGGATGTTGCGGTAGCGTTAGGGCTTGGCAAGGCGCGCACGGTCGCAGCGCAGTATCCCGAAGCGATCGTTATCGGCAGTGATACCATTGTGACTGTCGACGGCAAACAGCTTGGCAAAGCCGTAAACGATGATGAGGCCAGAAGTATGTTGCATTTACTCAGCAATCACCCTAGCACGGTAACAACTTCTGTCGCCGTCATATGTAAAGCAGAAGAGTATGAATATGCCACCTCGGATACTGTAGAAGTTGTGTTTAAAGCATATGACGAGACGGAAGTTGAGCACTACATCGCCACACAAGATTATCGAGATAAAGCTGGCGCATACGGCATACAGAGTGGCGCAGTCTCACTGATTGACTATATTGCAGGAGAGCCCACTACGATAATTGGGTTGCCCGTTTCGATCGTTTCACGCGAACTCAAAAAATTTGGAATTGATACAAAACCCGTCAACTACCCGTTGCCAGGCATAGTCGTACAATAATTTCGTATGACCGGTGGGCGATTAAAACCAAGTCAGTATGAACATGCCCGCAGAAAAGATGGCGATAAAGAGAGACTCCACGATCAGGAGATAACGCCGTGAATTGTAAAGTAACACAATCAGCAGGCAATACAGTACCGAACATGTGATTGCTAATGCAGTAGAAAGTATCTGCTGCCAAGAATATGCAAATGTACCTCCTGTCGCAAGTGCCCACAGACAGGCAACCATCGCGCTCGCTACGACAATACCCCCGAATGCATGCAGGCGGCCGAGCAGTTTTTCGTTGACTCTAGCATTATTTGCTGGCACCCAAGCAACGAGCAGCTGAGCGACAAAGGAAAAAGCCAAAACCGGCAGTAGCCAAGACGCTAAGTGATACTCGGGCATAAACCACCAGATAATAAACGCATAATATAATGCACCAAAAACTGTCAGAGCCATCCCCATAATCAAAAAGTAATGACGTTTAGTAGTCAAATGATGACTAATCGAGCGCGTAGTACCCTGCGGGTTTCGCACGAGCATCGCGGCACCAAGTGCGAGGGTGGTTATATTGGCTGCTGATCCAAAAAATCGTAACACATCATTCATGCAAAGAAATCCGTATCTTTGAGTTCTGGTGGGAGGAAGCCATCTTTGGCCTTGAAGTCTGCCTGCCAGTGATAATCTTTGCCATAGCCCAGGTCTTTCATAAGTTTTGTTGGGGCATTGCGGATGCCGATAGGCACAGGCAAGTCAGGGTAGGCGGCTGCGGCTTGTTTAGCAGCGCCCATCGCATCGGTCACAGCTCGACTCTTTGCCGACTTGGCTAGTACGGTCGCACAGGCATAAAGGTTATGCTCGCACTCGGGCATCCCGATACGTTCGACAGCAAGAAATGTTGAAACGGCGAGGTTGAGTGCGGCCGGTGCGGCGATGCCGATATCTTCGCTCGCAAATATCACCATACGCCTCGCTATAAACTTTGGGTCTTCGCCGGCCTGCAACATACGCGCCATATAATATAATGCGGCGGTCGCGTCACTACCTCTCATGCTTTTTATAAACGCACTGATAACGTTGTAATGCGTCTCACCTTTTTTGTCATAGCCGGGCAAACGTGTTTGAGCTGCGAGCTCGACGACCTGCGGTGTGATGGGCTTGCCGGTAGAAAGCTTAACAGCAAGCTCAAGATTACCAAGCGCAACGCGGGCATCGCCGCCGCTTAGGTCGGCCAGTAGCTCTACTGATTTTTTTGGTAATAGTTTAGCTGTTATTTTTAGGCGCTTGGCCGCCATTCGCACGATTGCCATAAGTTCATCGCGTGATAGTGGCTCCAAAACAAGCACGCGGCTCCGGCTCAGTAGTGGGTTTATAACCTCAAAACTGGGGTTTTCGGTTGTGGCGCCGATGAGCACGATGGTGCCGGCCTCCACATGGGGCAAAAAGGCATCTTGCTGGGCTTTATTAAACCGGTGGATCTCATCGACAAAAAGTATAGTTCGCATACCGAGCCGCTGGTTTTGGCGCGCATGCTCGATGACTTTGGTGACATCTGCTTTGCCACTCGTAACGGCACTGATCTCTACGAATTCTGCCTCGGTCTCGGCCGCGATGATGCGTGCCAATGTCGTTTTGCCCGTGCCGGGTGGCCCCCATAGTATCAAGCTGGTCGGTTCTTTGCGCTCAATAATCTGCCTGATTATTTTGTCGGCGCCCACCAAATGTGTCTGCCCAACGACCTCGTCGAGTGTACTCGGTCTCATCTGCTCCGCCAGTGGCCTCATGTCCATAGCTATAGTATATAGAGTTAAGGGTTAAGAGGTAAGTAATTCAACTAAAAACATTCTCGGATTAACTCCGAGAATGTTTTACGGTTTATTGTGTTTCGGGAAGAGCAGCCCGACAAAAAGTCACGTCTTTTTGCCGGCGAGATGAGAAACTCGCTTGGGGGTGTCTCATTACTGCCTCTCCTACCACCAGTGGTTGGCTTGCCAAAAGGCGAGGGCGTTTTCCCAGCTGCCGTAACGGCGCATGGCATACGCCGTAAAATACTCATCTTGGCAGGCATAGTCGGCGCCACATTGACTGCGAACAACACCATTGCAGTCTTGGCCGATGCCGTAACAACCGTTAGGGTTGGTAGCATTGGGGTTATTGCCGCTTTCGCGTGAGTAGATGTAGGCTTTGGCGCCATTGGAGTCTACCGGGTAGCTTGCTGCTGCAGGCGCAACTGATGTTGTTGCCGCGCTGTAGGTGGTTTGCACCGGTGCTGCGACAACGACAGGTTGTGGCAACGCACGGTCCGTGAGCTGCTCTTCGGCAGTTGGGATGCGTAAGTTGTCGCCTGGGTTGATGATGTCTGGGTTGGCAATGCCTTCGTTGGCATTAAAAATGCGCACCCAAGTCGTAGTGTGCGCATCGGCAATGCTGCTGAGGCTATCACCCTCGGCCACAGCCACCATAACTGGGGCTGGCTTTTCCTCGGCCTTTGGTGTTGCCACGACGGCGACCTTAGTAGCAGCTACCTTTTTGCTGGTAGTTGCTTTTGTTGTAGTGGCGGCGGTGGCGATTGCCGTGCCCGCGCCAATAGTGACGATCGCTAAAGCGATCGCCGTAACGACGATGCGTTTCATTTACATTTCCCTCCTACCGAACACTACCACCCGTGGGCGATGTCTAGAGCGATTAATTGTTATTATGCGAGATTAGTTGCTCTAGACGTAGCGTACGATATGTGTCAAAACTCCACATTTGGTTTTGGACACGTGGGTTTTAGGCTATAGCACTAACATGGTAGTGTCAAGCAACACGACCGCCACGCTATATACAAACAGGGGTATATCCATGAATGTAAAATAGACAACAAAACGTTGTAGAAAATATAATATCTACAACTCTGTTATGGTGTTGAAAATAGTCATATTTACGGGGGTCAGAAACTACTTTTTGTGGCGGAGCAATTTGGCAGGGACTTTGTCGGTCTCGTCCTCAATCTCGTGCCCAAGGATTTCCTCGATAAGGTCCTCGATGGTGACTATGCCAACGATGCGGTCGTCTTTTTCGACGGGCATGAGGTGCGTCTTGGCGCCAATGAATTTGCGGAACATGGTGTCGAGTGCTGTCATGCTACCAACTGCCTGGATGGGGTGGAGGTAGAGCTCGTCGACGCGCGGGCTGACTTCGTCAAAATCGAGGTCAACGAGCTCTTTGACGAGCAAGACGCCAAAGCAAATCGTTTTGGCATTGTTGAGGATTGGTATACGGCTGCGGCCACTCTCTTTAATTTCGTCGATGCGTTTGTCATCGATGACCGTCTGCGGTGTTAGCCAGTACACTTGGCTTATAGGGGTCATAATGCTACCAACGCGTTTCTCACTGAGCTGCAACGCCCCCTTGATAATTTCGACTTCATCTTCGTCGAGCTCACTCTCTTTTGTCCCAAGGTGCTCATTGATAAGCAAGCCGAGCTCGTGTCGGCTCTGTAGCTGTGCATGTTCGTGCGAAAACATGGTGTCGAGTAGTAGCTGTAGCGGCTTTGACACTGGGTAAGTGATGATAATCATAAGTTTTAATAGTGGAACGAACCCGGCCACGAATGCTAGGGCACGGCGAACAAAGAATGCCTGCGGTACGATTTCACCAAAAATGACGATGAGTAGCGTAGTAAGCAGCCCAGCGACGAGCCCATAAAAATGATGTTCAAGTACGAGCGAAGTAGCGGACACGGCTCCCACATTAACAAGTAGTATCGCTGAGAGCGTGAGGTGGCTCTTGCGGCGCAGTGGCAAAACGGCTTTTGCCTGTTTATCGCCAAGCTTGGCTTTGCGGCGCAGCATTTGTAAGTCGAGAGCCATAAACGCAACATTCAAGCCCGAACAAATAGCCGATATGCCGACCAGTATTGCTATCTCTAAAATCAAAATTATATGTTGCACGAGTACCATATAGTATACCCGATGTGACCCCTAATAGGAAGTGCGTTTCAGTGCAATAACTGACATGATAGAGTAGTAGCTATGAACAACAAACGGATTATTAAAATGGCAGCTAAAATCGCAGGAGCGCTTTTCTTGTTGTGGCTTATTATTTGCTTGCTCCCGACTATTGGGCAGAGGTATAAAACAACGCATTTGCATAGTGTCTTTGTCGATGAACATACAGCACTTATGACCTATGTCGAGAAACTTGCCGGGCAGAGCGAAGACAGGACCAGTACGAGATGCTACCCCGAAGACCAGGGTTACTTCCGGACATCGGCGTACTGCGATGAGCTTGCAGTTTATACGTACAATGCAACTGCGAATACGAAGACTATCGACGCACTGAAGCAAGCTGCTCGGACGCTTGACCAGCAATTGAAAAAGCAAGGCTGGACGATCGACCGGCCGCAAGACCCGTACAAGACGCTTGAGCAGGGCGCTGATTATGCCTATACCAAACAGTTTGCTCCGTATGTTGGGGTGCAGATTCCCTATCATAAAAATATAGGTTCCATAAGTTGCAATCTGCGGATTACCTTCGGGGGCTCGCGTAGCGGTAGTGATGTGCCGGGAGTATCGGTTGATGATTTCCGCTGTAGCCAGCGCATTACTTACATCGCTCCGCGTTTACACAAAGAGCACCACACTATTATTTGAGGTCAAGCTGTGGTATAATACAGGGCAAGAAGGGGCGCTTGACTAAAAGCGCTTTATTTTATGGCACAAGACCCAAGTAAAATCCGTAATATTGCTATTATCGCGCACGTTGACCACGGTAAAACGACGCTCGTCGATGGCTTGCTCAAGCAGTCACATACATTCCGCGACAACCAAGCTGAGATGGCACAGAGCCTCATCATGGACAGTGGCGACCAGGAGCGCGAGCGTGGTATCACTATCACCGCTAAGGTGACGGCCGTGCAGCACGGTGACTATCGTATCAACATCATCGACACGCCAGGACATGCCGACTTTAGTGGTGAAGTTGAGCGCACCTTGAACCTAGCCGATGGCTGCCTGCTTATCGTCGATGCCCAGGAAGGCCCGATGCCACAGACCAAGTTTGTGCTCGAAAAGGCCCTCGAAAGCGAGCTTGTGCCTATCGTTATCATCAATAAGATTGACAAGCCCGGTGCCCGTATCGCCGAGGTCGAAGATGAATTGGCTGACCTTTTCCTTGAACTTGCGGTGCACGAAGACCAGTTGCATTACCCTGTGTACTACGCTGTTGGGCGTGCGGGCAAAGCATGGGCAAATGCCCCGACCAGCTTTGAAGACGATGCCGACCTCGAGCCAATCTTTGAGGCAATTATGCAGAAAATCCCCGCCCCAACTGTTGAGTTTGACAAGCCATTCCAAATGCTCGTAACAGCGCTGAGCTGGGACAATTACAAGGGCAAGTACGCGGTTGGTCGTATTACGCGCGGTCAGGTCAAAGCTGGCGATGCGGTTGCTCTCTGCAAAAAAGACGGCACGTTGCAGAAAGCCAAAGTCGAGCTGGTTTTCATGAGCCGCGGTGTCAGTAAATACGAAGTGCCAATTGGTGTTGCCGGAGACATCGTGCAGCTGACTGGCGTTGGCGATGCGCAGATTGGCGAGACTATCGCTGACGCAACAGAACCCGAAGCATTGCCTACTATTGAAGTCGAGGCCCCGACACTCCGCATATACCTTGGCCCCAACACCAGCCCATTCAAGGGGCTTGAAGGCGAGTTTAACACCTCAAGACAGATCAGTGTACGCTTGCAAAAAGAGCTCGAAACAAACGTCGGCCTCCAGGTCAGCGACGATGGCATCGGCTTTACGGTTGCCGGCCGCGGCGAGCTGCACCTTGGCGTGCTTATCGAAACAATGCGCCGCGAAGGCTACGAATTTGAAGTTGGCCGCCCACAAGTGGTTACGCATGTTGAAGATGGTATAGAGGTTGAGCCTATTGAAGAAGTCATTATCGAAGTCCCCGCCGAACATGTTGGTACCGTACAGATGGAGCTCGGCCAGCGCCGCGCAACACTAACTGAGCAGTTTGCTAGCCCGAGCAAGGGCGTCACAAAGCTTATTTACGAAATGCCAACGCGCAACCTCCTGGGCATGCGCAATATCCTCATGACCAACACCAAGGGTACTATCGTAATGAACAGTCTCGTCACGGGCTATGCGCCGATTAGCCAGCAATTAAACCAGCTCCGTAACGGCGTTCTCATCGCCTTTGAAACCGGCGTAACAACCGCCTACTCTTTGCAAAACGCCGAAGCGCGTGGGACAACGTTTGTCGGTGCCGCCGAGAAAGTCTATGCTGGGCAGATTATTGGGCTCAACACTCGCCAAGAAGACATGGAAATCAACGTCTGTAAGGGCAAGCACCTCACCAACATGCGCAGCTCGAGCAGTGACGGTGTTGTTCAGTTGACACCGCCAGTTATCTTCAGCCTCGAACAATGCCTCGATTTTATCGAAAACGACGAGCTACTCGAAGTTACGCCAAAGAACTTACGCCTCCGCAAGCGCGAACTCGACCCAAACGCCCGTAAACGGCAAAACAAGAGTTAATTACAGTACAGAAACATCTGCCTCTACGGGGAGGTGGTCTGAGCCCTTTTGTTTCATTATTTCGACACGGTTGACTGATACACCACTCTTAACATAGATATGATCGATACGGCTTTTACCGTTTGTATTGATGGTCCCCGACAAGCCTCCCGAAAAGTTAGATACAGAAGTCCCGTAGCTCAAATTAATCTTTGTCTCGCCGATGTCGTATGCGTCTTTAAAACCACCACTCTGTATCATCTTGTCCTCTTGGCTCCCGGGCCGCGAATTCATATCACCCACGAGGATAACTGGCGCAGTTGTTAGGTTGGATGCAATATACTGCAAAATCTCATTAATCTCTACACCGCGGAGACTTGAGTAGGAGCTTGTGCCGTTACCAAGCCGAAGGTGCGTGGTAAGAAAATAGAATTCTTTGCCAGACGATGTTTTTTTCAATCTCACCCACGCCAAGTTTCTATCGTGCGACAACGATTTATTGCCCTGAGCTACGAGGCTAAATGTGCTGTCTCGCCAAAATATGACCCGATCTTCATTTCGGTCGGTGCGAGTGGTCCTAGAATAACCAGCTGTCTTAAGCCCGGAAGTGAGCCAATCGCCACTGTCTTTTTTCACCTCTTGTAGCCCGATAACATCTGTAGATTCTATGTACTTGAGTATCGCATTGGCCCTCGCGCTATCCCAACTATTTAATGACGTGATTCTAATATTGTAGGTCGCAACGGTAAAAGGCGTTTTCGGACCAGAAGTTGCGACCGTCGTGGGCGTAGAAACGTTCGGGAGGCTTGGTGCGGTAGTCGTAAAATCTTCGGTTGTGTCGGCCTCTTCCTCATCTAGGGCGCCATCGTACTGGCTTACATCCTCGCTATTTGCGCTGGTATCGCTTGACTGATTTGATGACGTGCTCGAGCTAGTTTTGTTTGAAACTGAGTTTAGTAGCTTTTGCCACCACGAGACTTCTTCACCACTTGTGGCTGTCTCGTCAGTCTCATCGACGGTGTCATCTTGGGCGGCATCACTACTTACGCTCTTTTGATTGACCGCTTGTTGACTTGTCAGACTGCTTTGTGATGCTCTTGTGCTAGCACTGTTCGTGCTCACCGAGATACTCAAGCCAACCATCACAATGCTAAACATAAGCATTGCCGCACCTGCTAGCAAAATAACTTGTTGGGGTCGTGGTCTATCGTTCCAAAAACTCTGTAAGCGTGCTAACAATCGATGTCGAGGCGTAGCCGGTGAGTACAGGTAGGCATTTTCGGCAGTAATTTGGTGGGAATTAGCTTGTTGGTTTGGTCGAGGTAGTTTCATACGATTTTTTGTTTTACTCGAATATGTTCTGCCTGGATTATACCATGTATGACTGATGTCGGCTGACTGCTTCAATCCATACTGATTTTCGCTGTATCTATCTTAACCCCGATATTTTGAGAGGCTGATAGCAGACAAAGTGAGGGGTTGAGACTCAAGATACGGGGGTACGAGCAGAATACAGCAGTGGTTTAGTGCAAAAAACTGGCATTTTACCAAAACCTATGCTATACTTGGACTGTTGTTTGTTTTGGGCTAGTTTAACGACCAAAACGCTATAGAATCCAGAGTGTAGTATGTAGTTTTTACTCAGGGTTCCACTCGCCAACCGGCGAAATATAGGACAATCTTTAGAGTAACAATAACAAACTACAAGTCAGGATTCTTTTTATTATGGCAGGATTTCAAAAACGTGGCTTTGCTTATAAAAGCAGTCGTAGCCCCTATGCACGCCCTCCGCGCGCACAAGCTAAACGTGGTGGTCGCCGCGGTCAATACATCGACCCAAAGCGCTTTATTAAAGTAGCGCGTCCGGCTGAGGTCGAGACATATGTCCCGACTAACCATTTTGTCGATTTTGCTTTTGATGAGCGCCTCAAACGCAACATTACAGCGCTTGGCTACGACACACCAACCCCAATACAAGACCAAGCCATCGAGCTTGGCCTCGCCGGCAAAGATGTCGTCGGTATCGCCGACACGGGTACAGGCAAAACAGCTGCCTTCGCGCTCCCGATTTTGCACCGGCTCATGACCGACAAGGTCAGTAAGGCACTTATCGTTGCGCCAACTCGTGAGCTCGCTCAGCAGATTGATGAGGCAACCCGTAGCATTGGGCGCGGTGGCGGTTTTACTGGTGCAATCCTCATCGGCGGCTCGGCCTATGGCCCACAGCTCCGTGATTTGCGCGCCGGTCCACGCATTGTCGTTGGTACGCCAGGCCGCATCAAAGACCACATCGAACAAGGCACACTCGTGCTGAGTGGTTTTAATATTGTCGTGCTCGATGAAGTTGACCGTATGCTCGACATGGGCTTTGTCGATGACGTGACATTGTTGCTCAAAAAGCTGGCTAACGCCCGTCAAGCATACTACTTCTCGGCAACCATGGATGCGCGCGTTAGCGGGCTCATTCGCTCATTTTCTCCTGAGGCCGAGACTATCACGGTTAAATCTGGCGATACGTCAGAGCAAGTGCACCAAGACGTTGTTTGGTACGCCGGAAAAGGCGAAAAGCTCGAGAAACTGCACGATGTGCTCATTCACCCTGATACGTCGAAGGCAATCGTGTTTGAAGAAACACAGCGCGGTGTCGAACGACTCGAGCTACATCTTGCAGAGCGCGGCTTCAAAGTCGCCAGCATGCACGGTGGCAAGAGTCAAGCTGCCCGCGCCCGCGCCCTCAAAGGCTTTAAAGCCGGCGATGTGGGCATCTTGCTTGCGACTGACGTTGCGGCTCGCGGTATTGACGTGGTTGATGTCAGCCATGTTATTAACTTCACGCAGCCACAAACCTACGAAGACTACGTACACCGCATCGGTCGCGCTGGTCGCGCTGGCAATGTCGGCTACGCTCTGACCTTCGTCGAGAAATAAGAATAACTTTTTAAGTTGTGCTACAACACGGCGCCCTGAGTGGCGCCGTGATTTGTTTGTGTGTCGTATAGCTCATCTTGGGCATCGAGTAACGTGAGAGCGGTTTTGATTGTTGTGTCGACATGGCTGCGTAACAGCTCGCAGTTCATGGGCCTCATGTTCTCGAGAGACGCAGCAAGGCGTTCGGCGTGCGTGACGGCGAGACGTACATGTTCTTGCTCATGTAGGGCAAGATTTGCTGCATAGTTGTTCCACTGCGCAACCGTCTTTGCGGGTGTTGACTGACTGGGTGAGTATGTTGGCAGCAGTTGGCTAACGTGCAAACCAACGCGTGGGTTGTGCAGGGCGCAGATGCCGTCGCCGAGCTGGCTAACACTATACGACCAACTGATATTGCGGGCGGTGCTGGCATGGTATGGGCCAGCTACGGTGGCACGCACAGGACATGAGTCGATACTACGACGTAACTCCGGCACGGAATCGCCATACACTTGGTAATAGCTTGTTGCCTCGATGACTTTCGTCAGAACGGGCGAATCATTGCCGAGGGATAGGGGCTCAGGGCCCTGGTATAACGGTGTCACAGTTGTGCAAGTTGCATTACTGCCTGCGCTGTTTGTCGGTGTTGCCGTAAGAGCGGCTAGTACGGCAGCCGGAACTGTCGATGGTGCGGTTTGCGGCACGGCGGCAGCAACCGCCGTGTTTGGTAGGGCAGCAACCGTTACAGGGGCGATACGGTACAAATTGGCATACACAAGTACCACGAGCACTGACAGAACGATTCTGCCACTCATGCCGATTTTAGATACAAAAAGGGACCCAAAAGCCCCTCGCTTAGTTCTGTACATGACACCTCCCATAACGCCTAATGCAGTTATATGCTAATTATAGCACAAAGTGTCAAAAAACACAAGTAGTTTGTCTGTCTGGCTATCTGTTGTACACTGGTGGTAGTACAAAATTAACCTCAAGAACGCCGCTTATTATGATTACTATTTATTACAGTCGGGCCCGGGAACGAGCGCTGCAAAAACTTGAAGAGGCTCGGGCTGGCTCATGGATTGTCGCGAGTGCATCTGATGCTGTCGAGCTTGACCTGCTGAGTGAGCGCTATGGGCTTGACCGTGACACACTCGATGACGCCGTGGACCTCTATGAGGCGCCACGCATTGAAGTCGATGAGGGCGTGGTTTACATCTTTACCCGCTATTGCTACCCCGAGGGGCGCGAGATTGCGACCGAGCCACTACTGTTGGCTTTTACCCGCGACTATTTGTTCACAATCGGTCGTATCGAGACGAAAATACTCGATAACCTGACGCACGACCGCGTCGAGTTTGTGACTACGCAAAAGACCAAGACAATTTTGCAGATTCTAGCCGGTATCAACACCTCATACAAGACACAGCTTGTCAAAACATCACGGCGTATTTTGCAGCTGCGGGCTAAGTTGCGCCAATCACAACTGACGAAGCCCGAATTCTTGAGTCTCATTGAGCTCGAAGAGGACCTCAACGAGTTTTTGACTGCGTTGCAGCCACAAGGCAAGCTTATCGACGAGTTGCTGAGCGGCAAGTACCTGCGGCTATACGAAGAGGACCGTGACATCGTGGAAGACATCGAGCGTGGCACCGACGAGTTGATTGACCAAGTCAAAAACCGTTTGCGTACACTGCGTAACATGCGGCAGGCTTATGATGCCATTGCCACTACCAACCTGAACAACACGTTCAAACGCCTTACCTCAATTGCAATCTTTTTGACCATACCGACCATACTCGGTGGTCTGTGGGGGATGAATGTGGCAGTGCCGTTTTCCCACGACCCAAATGCTTTTGGGTTTGTCATCGCCATTATTATAATCGTGACCACTGGTTTTGTGTTGTTTTTCCACCGTAAAAAGTGGCTGTAGGCCGACCAATCGAAGCAGCGAGAAATTGACGAAGCTACTGATTGCTATATGACTCACAGCCACTTTTTCCATGGACCACAGAGCGTACCCTTGTCATGCTGAGGCTACCGAAGCATCTTCTTGTTTTCTCAAGAAGACTTCTCCTCCGCTGTACAGCGGATTGGTCGAAATGACAGCGGCAAAAGTGGGTGTGGGTCAGATCAATATCGTGCCGCTGGCGTTGTGCGTTATACTATAAGTACTATGTTGCGGTTAAGTGGAACACTGATTGGCAAGCCTGTCATGAGTTTGCGTACTGGGCAGCCAGTGGCGACAACGACTGGCGTGCTCATCAACCCAAACAATCTTAAGATTGAGGGCTTCTACTGCGCAGATCGTTTTGACCGCAGCGAGCTGTTGCTGCTCTACCAAGACATTCGTGATGTGATTGCCCAAGGCTTTGTTATCAATGACCACGATGTTTTGGCCAGACCTGAAGATTTAGTACGGCTTAAGAAACTGATTGACCTACGGTTCGACCTGAAGGGGATGCACGTGGTGACGGTTGGGCATCAACGACTGGGCAAAGTTAGCGACTATGCGGTCGAGGTCGAGACGATGTATATACAGAAGTTTTATGTCACACAAGGCTTTATGAAAAGTTTGACTGGCGGAAACCTCGGTATCGACCGCTCGCAGGTCAACGAAATTACCAACACCAAAGTAATCGTGCTCGACCCGCTCCAAGGTGGTGCGCTCCGTGCCGCCGCTGCCGCGTAATAGCAATTAAAAACATAAATATTGACTAAAAAGCTATAGAGTGATACAATAATAGCTTATAAGAGGAGCTAAAGATGGTTGCACCACAAGAAGAGTTGAGAGAACAAATGGGGAAATACCATGATGAGGCTGTTAGCGATTTAAGGTCATCTGCATTCCATTTTGCGTTAGGTGCGGTATGTACTCTGGTGGCTGTCAGTGGCGTTGGTGAAG
>CAYZFT010000020.1:0-17980 GCA_964477925.1 uncultured Candidatus Saccharibacteria bacterium | reverse complement strand
CTCTTTTCGCACTCGCTTCCAGCCCTTAATTTCTTTTTCTCTCGCGATTGCCGTTGTCGCATCTGCTGCCTCCTCATAATAGACAAGGCAGATGCAGTTGTATTTTTTAGTAAACCCATCTAGTAACTTATTCTGGTGTTCGTATAGCCTTCGTTCTAGGCTGTTTGTTACCCCGACATACAGCACAGTTCTTGTGGGGTTTGTGAGTATGTACACATAAAACGATTTCATGAGGTTTTTATAACACGAAATAAAGCCCATTACCAGGACTAAACGACAGAGTATCAAAACGTCATTTACCTCTCCGTTACCCTGTCATGTTGAGTCCGCTGTATAGCGAACGAAACATCTTCCCCCTCCGACCGTAGGGAAGATTCTTCACTACGCTCAGAATGACGCGTGCAAAAGGCTAAGGCAACAACTAACCTCCATTGTCGTCATCTTGAGCGTGAGCGAAAGATCTTCTACTCTTAAAGGAAAGTGGAAGATTCTTCACTACGTTCAGAATGACGTGGGGTGGTTAAAAACGAGGGGAGATTCTTCACTCTGTTCAGAATAACGCAGTGTGGGTGTTTGACAGAACGGACACACGGGTTTGTTGACGTGGGGTGGCGGTCAACGAGGCGTACACGGCTAGGTCGGGTGGCTGAGGCGAGCCGAGCGGAGTATAATCGTACTCATGCAAAACATATCGTGGGGCTTGGTCGAGGAACGTGCGGTTGAGTTTGCGGCCAAATGGCGCGGCGAAACGTACGAAAAGGGCGAGAGCCAGAGCTTTTGGAGCGATTTTTTGGCAATATACGGCGTCGACCGGCGCAGACACGGCGCGTTTTTTGAGTATGCCGTCAAAAAAGGCAATGGTGGGCAAGGTTTTATAGACATGTTTTGGCCGGGCAAACTACTCGCCGAGCAGAAATCTGGCGGCAAAGACCTCGGCAAAGCCAACATTCAGGCATACGAATACCTCGAGACAATGCCCGACCATGACTTGCCAGAGGCTATCGTGCTCAGTGACTTCGCTAACTTTGTGTTTATCTTGAGCGACGGCTCCAACCAAAAAATCGAATTCGCCCTGGCCGACCTGCCAAAACACGTCAAACTCTTTGGCTTCTTGCTAGGTCAAGCATCGCGGCGCCTGGCCGAAGAAGACCCCGTCAACCGCCAGGCAGCAGAGAGCATGGCGGCACTACACAATCAGCTACGCGCCGATAATTACGCCGGTCACGACCTTGAGCTACTACTCGTACGCCTCGTATTCTGCATGTTTGCCGATGACAGTGGCATTTTTGAGCACGGCCAACTGCGCGATTACATTGCTAACCGCACCAACGAAGACGGTTCTGACCTTGGCCCTCGCCTCGTCGATGTTTTCCAAACGCTCAATACTCCCAAGAATGAACGCCAGCACTCGCTCGACGAAGCCCTCGCCGCGCTCGAGTATGTCAACGGCGGTCTCTTTGACCAACCCATCCGCACACCGCATTTTAGTGCCACCATGCGCCGCGATTTGCTGAAGGCGATGGAGCTCGATTGGAGCAAAGTCAGCCCCGCCATTTTTGGTAGCATGTTTCAGGGTGTCATGGACGAAAAAGAGCGCCGCAACTTGGGCGCGCACTACACCAGCGAGAAAAACATCCTCCGCGTTATAAAACCACTCTTTCTCGATGAGCTCTATGCCGAGTTTGCCCGCGCTGTACACGCTGGCCCACGCAAAAAGTACGATGAGCTCCGCGCGCTTCAAGACAAACTCGCCAACCTCAAGTTTCTCGACCCCGCCTGTGGCAGCGGCAACTTCCTCGTTATCACCTACCGCGAGCTGCGCCGTCTTGAGCACAAAATCGTTAGCATGCTCGCCAAAAACCCGCACCAACAAGACATGTTCGCTAGTGCTGGCAGCGGTGTTGGCACACTCAAGGTCAACGTCGACCAAATGTATGGTATCGAGATAGAGGAGTTCCCTGCCCTTATTGCCCAAACTGCACTGTGGCTGACCGACCATCAGATGAATATGGAGTACAGCCATGAATCGGGCAAAATGTTTAAGCGCTTGCCCCTAACCCACAGCGCAACCATCGTCAATGCCAACGCCCTCACCACCGACTGGGCAGAAATCGTCCCCCCAACCCAACTCAGCTATATCCTCGGCAACCCCCCATTTAACGGTTCGCGCACGATGAGCCGTGAGCAAAAAGCCGACTTACTGGCGGTTGTCGGCAACATAAAAGAAGCGGGCTTTCTGGACTTTGTGACTGGCTGGTATTTCAAAGCGACCGAGATGATGCTCAAAAATCCAAATATTCGCACATCTCTCGTGTCGACTAACTCAATATCTCAAGGAGAACAAGTTAGTATCCTCTGGCGCCCTCTCCTTGGAAAAGGTGTTTTTATCGACTTTGCGCATCAGACATTCAAATGGAGCAACGATGCAAAAGGTAATGCCGCCGTTTACTGTGTTATCATCGGTTTTTCATTGCACCAACGACTAGGCAAAACTATATTTGAATATCCAGATATCAAGGGCGAGCCAGTTAGCGTAGCTGCAAACAACATTAATCCATACTTAATTGATGCGCCAAATGTTTTTGTCGGCACGAGGCAAAAACCAATATCAGATGTTCCACCTATGGTTTATGGCAATATGCCGGCAGATGGGGGCGAGCTTATCTTTGATTCTGAAGAACGAGCGCGTCTAATTTCAGACAACCCTGAATGTGAAAAGTATATATTCCGACTACTTGGAGGTCGCGAATTACTAAACGGTGGCGATAGATGGTGTTTATGGCTAGTTCACGCATCACCTTCAGATTTACGCCGCATGCCTGAGGTTCTGAAAAAGATTGAAAAGGTACGACAAATTCGTCAGCAGTCCTCGCGACCGCAGCTTGCAGAGCACCCGACGCTGTTTGCGCAAGTAACTTGTGACCCACAGCATTACAAGACCGCCATTGCCATTCCTCGTATTTCCTCCGAGCGAAGAAGATACATCCCCATTGCATTTCTCGATAGCACAGTAGTTGTTACCGACCTATTACAGATGATACCCAATGGTAGCATTTATCACTTCGGTATACTGATTAGCCAAATGCATATGGCGTGGATGCGGGCGGTGGCAGGTCGACTCGAAAGCCGCTATCGTTACAGTAAAGACATCGTGTATAACAACTTTATTTGGCCGGAAGTTAGTGATGAGCAAAAGGCTGAGATTGAGCGGTTGGCGAAGGCTGTTTTGAGTGCTCGTGCCGAGTTCCCAGAGGCTAGTTTGGCTGACCTCTACGACCCCCTAACCATGCCCCAGGCTTTAGCCCGTGCACACAAAGCCCTCGACCGCGCTGTCGACCACCTCTACTCAAAAACCAGCTTCCCCAGCGACCCCGCCCGCGTCTCCCACCTTTTCGAACTGTACAAGAAGAAAACAGATGAGAAATAAGCAGTACGAGACTATGTCGCAACCTGAGTTAGTAAACCTTGCTCGAAAACGAGGCATCCATGTTCCAGGTGCTCTTCAAACGATGAAAGGCTTAGCCTATCCTACCCCGCAAGAAAATGTAGCTCGTCAACAACTAATTAAATCATTGGATTCATATGACAAAAAACGCGCAATAAATTGGACAGTTGTTGGCATACTCGTACCCATTTTTCTCTGGTTGTTAGACCATTATCACGGGAAATAGGAATTATGCCAGTCTGTCCTAGCATTTACGTTTCCTGCCCCGTTTTAGGTCGGGGTACATCACGCCTTCGATGAGCGAAAGGAACATATCTGTGAGACTACGGCGATAACGACGGCCATACATGTTGCGAACACCGAAAGAACGTGGGCGCCACATTGTCTTGATATCGAGCTTTCCTGGCAGGGGTGGCGGGCATGGCGCAACATGGCCGCTCCGAGCATTTACACGAAACCAGTTGTCGCCCTTCTCAGTGTAAAGAAAGATGTCTTTCGTGCTGAAGTGTTTAGCTGTCGCTATAAGTGCGCCGACAGTACGCTCTGGTAAATCACGCCTATACTGCTTCACCTCAACAATCGCACGGCTCGTACGTTCACCATCAGCGACTGACAGTTCAAAGTCTGGTGTATATTGTCTGCCGTGATGCATAATGCCCTGTTTTGGGCGCAACCACTTGCCACCGAAGCCGTAAACCTCAACAATCTTTCGTAGTGCACGTTCCTCGGTAAGTGAATCAAGCCAGACAGTCTGACCATCGAAAGTAAATTGGTGACGGTTGCCCCTACGTATTGCCATAGACCAATTGTACCCACTGGGGCCATTCTTCTGTAGGGTCAAGTACATCGTATCCAACTCGCTAGACATAACTCACTTATCCAATCGTTACATTAAAGTAAGATGTGCTGGCCCTGGGCACTAACATCTGTCAGACACGCGTCGACCTGACATGCTATACTTGTAGTATGAATAATGTAGCTAGCAAATCAGCAATAACTCCCGAGGTCAAAGCTTGGACGAAGAAATTCATCAAGCAATATACCCCTGCTTTAAAAGAGCTCGCTAAAAAATAAACAATGTTCAACGAAAATGCCGAATGGGATCTTGCCATAGCGGTTTATATTCACGATAGAATCATAGAGGTTTCTGGCGGAGCTAAAGGTTTTCACGACCAACGTTTAGTTGAATCGGCCGTAGCCCGACCACTAGCATCGGCGTTTGGTATTGACCTTTATCAGGGCACTGTAAAAAAGGCAGCTGCCCTGTTGGATGCTATTGCGAACAACCATGGTTTTCGTGACGGGAACAAACGTACCGCAATGGCACTTGCGGTCCTATATCTACAAGAAAAGGGCATCTCCGTAAAGTTCACCAACGCAGAATATGAAGAAGTAATGCTATGGGTTGTAACAAAAAAACCATCCGTCAAACAAATTGCGGGTTGGCTGAAGTCTCATTCATCAGATGCAGCGGCCGAGTAAAGGCGTAGATTTATGTAAATCAAATATGACCAGTCACCTTATTTTTTATTTATAGTAAAAAGCGCCGAGTTGTTCGGCGCTTTTTTGGGTTGAAGGCTTGTAAGAGTTACTTGTCTTCTTTTTTGGTTACGGGGCGAGGTGTGCGTGAAACGGCTTTGAATGTGCCGCCCGCCTTTTGGATCGCCTCGACAGCGTTAACGCTAGCTGCTTGTAGCTCAACTGTAACCGCTGCGCTAAGTTCACCGCGAGCTAACAGCTTAACACGCACGTAGGGGCTTGCAATCAAACCTTTAGCTGCGAGCGTCTCGCTGTTAACAACTTTGCCAACACTTGCGAGTTGGTCGGTGTAGACATTGACAGCTGGCACGCGCTTGCTCTTGAAGCCACGTAGTTTTGGCAGGCGCTGCATGAGGGGGTTCTGACCACCCTCAAAGCCGGGGCGCTTGCTTGAACCAGTACGTGAGCCTTGGCCCTTGGTACCACGACCGGCGGTTTTACCCTGGCCAGCAGCGATACCGCGACCAACGCGTTTGCCTGATTTTTTAGAGGCGGTTTCTAGCTGATGGTATTGCATTGCTATTTCTCCTCTTTCTTCTCAACTGTTTTTTCAACCTTTTTGACAGCTGCAGGCTTTTTGTTAGCAGCAGCAGTCTTGGTCGTGACCCAGTTTTTGCTTGGTTGGACTGATTCAAGCGCCGCAATGGTTGCGTAGGCAATGTTTGCCTTGTTGCTTGAACCGAGCGATTTGCTCAGTGCATTGGCGATGCCCGACACTTCAAGAATGGTACGAACCACACCACCGGCAATCAAACCAGTACCTGCTGAGGCAGGCATAATAAGTATGCGCGCGCCACCAACTTTGGCATCAACATCGTGTGGGATGGTGTCTTTGTAGCGAACAATCGTGATGAAGTGCTTCTTAGCAACTTCAGTCGCCTTAGCGACAGCTGCTGTGACATCTGCACCCTTGGCGAGGCCAATACCGACTTTGCCTTTGCGGTCGCCAACGACAACGAGAGCGCGGAAGCGGAAACGACGACCACCCTTAACAACACGTGCAACACGGTCGATGTGGATGATACGCTCGTCAAATTGTTTTTCTTCGGGGGCTTGCTCGGGGCGAGGGCCACGACCGCGGCCACCACCTTGACGGCCACCGGCGCCACCGCCACGTCGACCACCACCGCCACCAAAACGACGCTGTTGCTGAGGTGCTGCAGAAGCGGCTGGAGCTGCTGGAGCGGCACTTGCAGTGTTTGCTGCTGGGTTTTCTGATTCTGCCATACTAGAACTCCAAACCTTTCTCCCTGGCAGCATCTGCCAGAGCTTTGATACGACCGTGGTACTTGCGACCAGCTCGGTCAAATACAACTTTTGTTACCTTAGCCTTCTTGGCTTTGGCGGCAATCTCGGCACCAACCCAAGCGGCTTTTTCGGTCAAGTTGCCTTTGACGGCTTTGTCATTGGCGGTCGTAACGGCGACAAGCGTCTTGTGAGCTGTATCATCAATAATCTGGGCACTAACATTAGTATTGCTAATGTAGACGCTCAGGCGAGGACGTTCGGCTGTGCCGGAAACCGTGCTACGGATGCGACTTTGGCGCTGTGCGCGGTTGTGCAGTTTTAAACTTAGTCCGCTCATGGTTATTTATCCTTTCCTGACTTACCAGACTTGCGCAAGATGCGTTCGCCTTCGTACTTGATGCCCTTGCCCTTGTATGGCTCAGGCTTCTTGAGTGCGCGGATTTCGGCGGCAACCTGGCCAACCTGCTGTTTGTCGATGCCAGTTACGGTCATCGTCATTTGCTCGGTCGTAACGGTTACGCCGGCAGGTACTTTGTAAATAACGTCGTGGCTAAAACCAATGTTAAGCTTCACGTCAGTACCTTGCATCGCAATGCGGTAACCGACACCAGTCAGCTCGAGTTTCTTGCTGAAACCCTGCGTAACCCCAATAACCATGTTATTTAACAATGCGCGCATTAGACCATGCTTTGCGCGAATCTTTGGCTCATCATTAGCGCGGCTAACGATAATTTCGTTTTCTTCTTGTTTGACGGTGATACCATCAAGTTGTGGTGTCTCAAGCGTGCCCTTTGACCCAGCCACCTTGATGGTGTCTTGGTCGACAGTGATTGTCACGCCGCTCGGGATACCGATTGGTAGTTTTCCTACTCGACTCATTTATTTACCTTTCTTATTGTGAGCTTGTTGAATCATTTGTATTTCGCGTTTTGACTGTGAAAGCTTATTGCGTGATTTAACGTACTTATAAACATGGTTGGCTACGTGATAGGTGAGCAACCCTGTCAATAATCCGCTAATAAAAGATTCGCCGCTCATACCGTTAATATACCTGACAAATTAATTCGCCACCGACACCCTGGGCTTTGGCTTCATTACCAGTCATCAAGCCTTTGCTTGTACTGATAATGATGACACCACGACCACGTTTGATCACAGGGATCTCACGGGCATTGGTGTAGGCTCGTCGACCTGGTTTGCTTAGGCGCTTAATCTCCGTAATGCGTGCATTCTCGCCATCAAGATTAATCGTAATGACAAGTTGTTTGCCAACACCAAGCTCACGGACAGTGACGTCCTGCAAGAACCCGTTGTTGCGTAAACTTACCGCAACTGACTCTTTAGCCTTACTGTGAGGCAGGCTTACCTCGTTTTTACCAACAGCGATAGCATTACGCACGCGCGTCAGCATATCTGCGATGGGGTCTGTACTAGTCATGCTCATATTACCAGCTCGCTTTCGTTACACCAGGGATGTTACCCTTGCTTGCTTGCTCGCGGAAGCTGATGCGGCTCAGGCCAAACTGACGCATGTAACCATGCGGACGGCCGGTGGCGATACAGCGATTTTTGCGGCGTGTTGGGCTACTGTTGCGTGGCAATTTAGCCAAACCGTCAAAGTCACCCAGCTCTTTGAGCTCAGCTCGCTTAGCGGCATACTGCTCAATCATTTTGATGCGCTTAGCATCGCGGGCAATGATGGATTTCTTTGCCATATTATTTGCTCTCCTTCTCAAATGGCATGCCAAACTTGGTTAGCAGTGCCTTAGCATGGGCTTTATCTTCGGACTTGATGACAAACACGGCTTGCATGCCATGTGTCGTAGTAGTTTCTTCGAACGATAGCTCGGGGAAAACTGACTGGTCGACAAGGCCGATACTGTAGTTGCCTTGCTTATCAAAAGCTTTGGCGCTCACACCGTGAAAGTCACGTAGTCGTGGCAACACGAGGTTGATAAGACGGTCCATAAATTCGTACATTTTATCGCCGCGAAGGGTAAGTTTAAGACCAATCATGTTACCTTCGCGCAGTTTGAAGCCGGCAATTGAGTTCTTGGCGACGGTCTCGACTGGCTCTTGGCCAGTGACTTTGCGTAGTGTGTTCTTGGCGGCTTCGATAGTTTTTTTATCGTCTTTGGCGCGGCCGAGGCCAACATTAATGACGATTTTCTCGAGCTTTGGCACCTGATTGACATTGCCAAGTTCAAGCTCTTTTTGGAGCTCAGCGACAAACGTATTTTTGTAGGCAGCCTGGAGACGTGGCGCGTAAGCAACAGGTTTCTTGGCGGCTGGTTTTGCAGCAGTTTTAGCTGGTGCTTTGACGGTAGTTTTTGCTTCGGCCATTATTTTGTCTCCTTTCCTGCGGTTTGCTTGATTTCTTTGCCACTTGTTTTGTACACGCGGGTCTTGGCACCATCTTTGTCAAGCTTGTAACCGATACGGCTTGGCTTTTTAGTAGATGGGTCAATAACCGCAACTTTGCTAACCCATATCGGCTTAGTCATCTCGATGATGCCGCCTTGTGGGTATGCTTTATTGGGTTTCACATGCTTCTTAATGATGTTGACACCTTCGACCGTAACTTTGTTTTCGGTCGGGTGCGTCGCAACAATTGCGCCTTGCTTACCCTTGTATTTGCCGGACAAAACCTGGACAAGGTCGCCCTTCTTTAGGCGAATCTTATACACCTTAGTGCTTTCTACTTTCTGCTTGCTGTTCATTACAGTACCTCCGGCGCAAGGCTGATTATCTTGGCATAGCCGAGGTCGCGAAGTTCGCGTGGTACGGGGCCAAAAATACGGGTAGCCTTGGGCAGTTTGTCGTCGCCAACAATGACGGCGGCGTTATCATCAAATTTGATTGTCGAGCCGTCCTTGCGCTTGATTTCTTTCTTGGTACGGACAATGACAGCCTTAACAACAGTCTTTCGTTTGACGTTACCCGTTGGGTTTGCGGCCTTGACGGTGGCAACGATGGTGTCACCGACGCGAGCATAACGCCGACGGGTGCCACCAAGAACGCGTATGCACAAAATCTCTTTTGCACCGCTGTTGTCACAGACAATCAGGCGGGTTTCTTGCTGAATCATTACTCGGCACTCCCTTCGGTCGTCTTCGGGCTTAGGGTTTTGGGCTTGGGGATTGGTTTTTCAGAAACTACGCCCGATACCCCACCACCTACGGCCTCTTGCGTTTCGACGTGTGTTACGCCAGCTTTTTCGACAACATGGTCTAGCGTAAAGCGCTTACGGCGGCTAATGGGGCGCGTTTCGACGATAACGACCGTATCGCCCTCTGCCGCCACATTGGTTTCGTCGTGTGCCATAAACTTGGTTGTTGTGGTGTACTGTTTGCGGTACAGCGGGTGTGTCTTACGCTCGCGGACAGTGACAACTATAGTTTTGTCAGCCTTGGCGCTACTAACCACACCGGTGATTGATTTGGCCATTACTGAGCCTCCTTTACTAGTTGTTCGCTGAGCACGGTCAGCATGCGAGCGAGATCTTTACGCTTAGCACGAACGGCGCGCACATTTTGGTTGTCGCCCATGTAAATGTGGCGGCGCAGTTCGGCAACTTCTTCGCGAAGCTTGCTGACCTCGATTGTCAGCTCTTTGGTTGACAATTTACGGATATCTGCAATTTTCATAATTATGCGCCCTCCTTAACCAGGAATTTGGTTTTAACTGGCAGTTTGTGGCTGGCGAGACGCATAGCTTCGCGGGCAATTTCTTCTGTTACGCCCTGCATTTCAAACAAGATTGTGCCGGGGCGAACCTTGGCGACGAAGAATTCTGGGCTACCTTTGCCGCTACCCATTTTGACGTCGAGCGGTTTACGCGTGACGGCGATGTGCGGGAAAATGCGAATCCAGATTTTGCCACCGCGCTTGATATAGCGGGTCATGGCCTGTCGAGCGGCTTCGATTTGGCGGCTGGTAATGCGCTCTTGGCCCTGGGCTTGCAACGCATAGTCACCAAAAGCAATGTAGTTGCCCGATGTCGCAACGCCGCGAATCTTGCCTTTGCGGATTTTACGGAACTTAGTTCGTTTGGGGGTCAACATGGCTTATTTCTCCCCCTTATAAATCCAGACTTTCACGCCGATAACACCGGCGATAGTCTGTGCTTGTACACTTGCATAATCGATATCAGCGCGAATTGTGTGCAGCGGTACCGAACCAACAGCTTCTTTTTCGCGGCGGCTCATCTCGGCGCCGTTCAAACGACCGGCAACTTCAATACGAATTCCACGGGCACCAGCACGCATGGTTGCTGCGCTTGCGCTTTTGATGGCGCGTCGAAAGCTCATGCGGCGTTCAAGTTGGTGTGCAATGTTCTCGGCAACGAGCTTGGCGTAGAGGTCTGGTTTCTTGACTTCTTCGATGTTGACGCGGACTGGTACACCGTAAATCTTCTCGATAGCAGCTTTGACTTCTTGCGCACCTTGCCCACCGCGGCCGATGACAACACCCGCTTTAGCGGTTGCTATGCTAACGGTAACTAGGTTTGGTGAACGCTCGATGTCAATTTTATTAATAGCGCCGCGCGAACCGAACTTGTTTTGCACAAGTTTGCGGACTTGCAGGTCTTGCGCGAGAAACGTAGCATAGTTGCGCTTGTTTGCGAACCATTTGCTACGCCAATCCTTGTTGACTTGCAGACGCATAGAAATGGGGTTTACTTTCTGGCCCATACTATTTTGCCTCCTTACTCTTAGCTTCTGTTGCGGGCTTCTTAGCCGGGCGCCGCTCACCATCGACGAGAACGCGAATGTGGCTAGTGCGCTTCATAAACGGCAGTGCACGACCCATAGCTGCAGGGCGAAAACGCTTCATGCGAGTGCCATGGTTGACGGTAATTTCAACAATTTTCAAACCGTCTGCTTTGTAATTGTGGTTGTGCGTGGCATTTGCCTGGGCGCTTTTGATTGTCTTTAGAACGGGCATCGCGGCGCGGCGCGGCGTGTGTTGCAAGATGACAAGTGCATCTTCGACGCTGCGGCCACGGACAAGCGCTGCAACTTCAGCCACTTTGCGTGGGCTCATACGGACGCCTTTTGCTTCTGCTTTAACTGCCATGGCTTATTTCCCCTTCGCTAACTTACCGCCGTGACTGCGGAACTTACGGGTTGGGCTGAATTCGCCAAGCTTGTGGCCGACCATGTTTTCGGTAACAAAAACCGGTACATGCACTTTCCCGTTGTGGACAGCAACAGTTTTGCCGACCATTTCAGGTGTTACGGTACTGGCGCGAGCCCATGTTTTGATAATGGTACGATCCTCCGGGCCAAGCGCAGCGATTTTCTTCGCGAGCTTCGGATCGACAAATGGCCCCTTCTTTAATGAACGACTCATACTGTTACTCCTTCAGCTTCACGCTCTGGCATTGGCACCACAACTGCACCAATTTGTTGATACTTCAAATCACCCTGTACAGATGGGTACATGTCAGCAGGTTTTGTGCCTCGCTGCAGCGCATCGTTGTGATAGACGTCTAATTTCCAATCACGACCACTTGGATGCTCGGTAATATATCGTATAGCCATACCCTATTTCCTCTTGGCCGCGTGGCGGCTTCTTACGATCATATTGCTGGTGCTCTTGCGGCGGCGAGTCTTGTAACCAAGAGTCTTTTGACCCCAAGGCGTACGAGGTGCCTTCGCCATGCGGTGACGTCCACCGTCACCACCACCATGAGGGTGGTCGACAGCATTCATGACAACGCCACGAACACTTGGGCGTTTGCCCAGGTGACGATTGCGGCCAGCTTTACCGATCTTAATGTTCTGATGCTGCTCGTTACCGACAGTGCCGATACTCGCAGTACATTCGAGGTTAACGAGGCGGACTTCACCGCTTGGCAGGCGAACCTGGCCGTAAGCACCTTCTTTGGCCATGAGCATTGCACCGTTACCGGCACTGCGGGCGATTTGTGCGCCGCGGCCAGGCTGCATTTCGATGGCGTGGATGGTGGTACCAACGGGGATGTTCTTGAGGGGCAAGCGATTGCCCATCTCGATAGCCGCTTCTGCACTCGCAACAATTGTTTGGCCTTGGACCATACCATTAGCAGCTAATACATAGTGGTACTTGCCAGTGCTGTCTTTGACACGGGCGATACGGGCGCTACGGTTCGGATCATACTCGATGTGCTCGATGACACCTTCGCCAACAAAGCCAAAATTGACGTGTCGGTAATACTGGCGGGCACCGCCACCTTGGTGACGAGTCGTAATGCGACCTTGGTTGTTGCGGCCATTGCCCCGTCGCTTAATGGTAATGAGTGAACGCAGTGGTTTCTTGGTCGTAATGACGCTGAAATCCTGGCTGCTCATACCACGGCGACCAGGAGTGGTCGGGTTGTATTGTTTAATCGCCATTATTTAGTCTCCTTTGTCTCGTCAGCTTTGGTAGCCTTTTTTTCGGCTTTCTTGTCAGACTTCTTAGACTTCTTGTCGGCTTCTTTGGCGGCATCAGCTATCTCTTTTTCTTCGGCTGCGAAAAATGGCAAATGACTGCCTTCGGCGAGAGTAACGTAAGCCTTGCGTAAGTCGTTTTGTACACCCTGACGGTTGCTACTGCGTTTGCCGCTGGTGTTGATGATGCGCTTGATTTTGCCCTTGCGGTTAATGATGCGAACATCGCTAACTTTAACGTCGAATTGTTTTTCGACAGCTTCGGCAACTTCGTATTTATTGATGCCGACAGGGATGTCGATTGCATAGGTATTGCGAGTTTGGCTCAGTGCAAATGACTTCTCGCTCAGACGTGGTTTGAGTGTATGCATTATTTGCTCTCCTTTGCGAGCCACGTCTCAACGACCTTGGCGGCGTCGCTGGTCAAAACCAGTTTGTGGGCATTCATAATGTCATAGACGTTGAGATACTTAGCATTGACCAGCTTGACTTCTGGTAGGTTGCGACTAGCGCGGACGAGCTCATCAGTTTTGTGGTCGACGACAACGAGTGCGCTACGGGTTGCACCGAGCTTTGTCATCAGCTGTGCGAGCTCAGCAGTTTTGCCGTCTTTGCTTGCAAGCTTTTCGATGACAATAATTTTATCGTTTTGTGCAGCAAGGCTCAGTGCTTGGCGCAAAGCGACACGCTTGGTAGCGGTCGAGAGTTTCATAGTGTAATTTTCGTGACCGGTAGGACCGAAGACAATACCACCACCGCGCCAAATTGGGTTGCGGCTTGAGCCGAAACGTGCGCGGCCAGTACCCTTTTGCTTCCATGGCTTTTTACCACCACCACTCACGAGCCCGCGGGTTTTGACGACGGCAAGGTTATCGCGGCCGTTTGCAAGGTACGTCTCGTATGCCTGCTTGAGCAAGTCGTGGCTAGTAACCTCAACGCCAAAAACGTCTTTAGCGAGTTTAGCTGTGGTTGTAGCCTTGGTACCGCTTGCGGTAAATGTAGGAGTAGCCATAGTTATTTCTCCTCCCCTTTGATAATTACGATGCCTTTGCGTGGGCCAGGAACGGCACCAACAACACCAATGTAGCCTTTTTCGGCATCAACAATCGCAACGCGAAGGTTACGAACGGTGACTTGCACGGCACCCAACTGACCAGCCATTTTCTTGCCGGGCAAGATGTGCTGTGGGTACATTGAGCCAATCGAACCTGGGCGGCGATAGCTACGGCCACCATGGGTCTTGCGACCGCGGTGGAAGTTGTGGCGGCGAATCGTGCCAGCCCAACCCTTGCCCTTGCTTGTCCCCGTGACATGCACGACATCGCCAACTGAAAAGACCTCGGCGTTGAGTTCTGCTCCAACTTTGAGGTCTTCGGTTATTTCGTCGACGCGGAATTCGCGCATAATACGCGGCATCTTACCGGCTGACTTTAGATGACCTTGTTGTGGTTTAGCTGTTTTGCCTTCGCCGGCCTCTTCAAAACCAACCTGCACAGCGGTGTAACCGTCTGTATCGTCAGTCTTGACCTGTGTAATGACACAGGGACTAGCGGAAAGCAGGGTAACGGCTTGAACAGTACCATCTTCTGCGATGGTGCTCGTCATGCCGACCTTTCTAGTAATAAGTGCTTTCATAGTGTTATGCGCGCCCCAAGTTGGGACACACGCTCCCTATTTAGATTTGATATTGATACATAACTCGTTACTGATGAAGCGTTTGTACCTTGTACAGTGATACAAAAATTTTGGTGGCGAGCGGTTTCGACCCCTGTTTTTGTGGTCAAGGGCGACCTGCATCACTGCACCAATTCATACAGTTTTTAATATGTACTCATGACAGATTAGCATAAAATCCTATCACCTGTCAAGCTGTTGTCATTATTACTAACGACCTTGCCCAGCCTATACATTTCGGGGCCATGGCCTTAGCTTTACTCTATAAGTTAAGGAAGAGGCCATATGGGGCGAGAATGCCGAAGAGAGCAGCGCAAGCAAGCACAGCGTACTCTATTTTACGGTCGAGACGAAAGTACTCGTGAGTCGTAAAAAGTAAGCCAATGATAAGGCCAATGGGTATGGGTATGGTTAATTTGCCGTTGCTGGTCACCTTAATCCAGATTGACCCGAGAATTACAAAAAGTACAATTTTGAGTACGAATACTCCGTCCATCTCTTGGTTTTCTTGTTTTTTTGATTTTAGTTGTTTCTTAGCCATAAGCGGATTATAGCACATTTCGTGGTTCATCGGCTACGCAGATTAGCCATTCTCTCGTGGCAAATCTGCTGTTTTTTCAGACAGTTGGGCAACGACCTGTGGGAGTTCTGTAAATGATTGGACGAATGCGTCGACAGGAAAGTCACAAAAGTCTTTTGAAGTAAGCACACCACTTTCAAGTGATGCCACAAAGTGCAGACCAGCACCCTTGGCGGCTGCCGCATCACTTACCGTATCGCCGACGTATACGCACTCTTGCGGTTTTAAGCCATGGTCTTGCTCTATATGTGCAAACGCCCGAGGGTCAGGCTTGTGCCATCGCATGTTATCTTTGTGGTAAAAAGCATCGATAAGCGCGCTAAGCTTATGGTCAGGCTCGAGCAAATGACGGCTTTCCGCCTCTGTCCGAGATGTCAGCACCATTACTTTCAGACCCATATCATGCAGTATGCGCAAAGTCTGCAGGTTTTCTGATGGCACGACATCGACTAAGCCTGCCCGCACAAATTCGTCGTGCACACTTGGGAAGACGCCCCAAAACTCGTTTAGGCCAATACCTGGCGAGCGCAGTCCCATAGCATGTCCAAGGGCTAAGCCCCAGGTTTGTTTATGGACCTCACGAGATTGCGCCGGTCTGTTCAGCCGGCGAAGCACTTCATTCTCAAGGTCAAAACAAGCTGACTCGGTCATACAGAGCGTGTCATCAAAGTCTACGATTACTGCTTTAATTGCTGCCATAGCATGGCGCCTTACGTCTTGATTCCGATGCTTCTTTCATGGCCTACGCCAAAAAGAATTGCTATCGTATTGTTACATTTTGATTTCGACGTCGCAGCCAGCTGGAAGCGACAGGTTCATCAGGCTGTCGATGGTCTTGGGGGTTGGCTCAAACACGTCGATAAGGCGCTTGTGCGTGCGCATCTCGAACTGTTCACGGCCCTTTTTGTAGACGTGAGGGCTTTTGATAACAGTGAAAGTGCTCTTACGAGTAGGTAGTGGGATTGGGCCGGCGAGCGTTGCGCCAGTGCGAAGTGCCGTGTCAACAATCTGCTTTGCAGCTTGGTCGATGATTTTGTGATCGTATGCCTTCAGGCGGATACGAATGCGTTGTTTGCCATTTTCTGGTTTTACGGCGTCTGCCATAGTAATTCTCCTTGTCAGCTCTACCCGACTTGGCGCTGTAACATCTTATGAATCCGCTTGGGGACTCAGACGACTTTTAGTCAGCACAGATTAGTTGATAGGTGACATTGTATAACATTTATTCGCATATGTGAAGCACTAGCGCGTGAATCAATGCGAATCAATGCGTTTGCTGCGTACCTCGCATGAGACTCTCAGCCATGAAACAGCATGTACGGGCGATTGGTAGCGACAAAAAACCGTGGCTCTTTGGTTATTAGCTGGATTAGGTGCGTGTGCTGGTGCGGCTGCGAACGATGTACGTTACTAACGCTACGCGCATATACACTAAAGCCTTGCGGTTCATACTTGGCGATAAGCTGCATCATTTCAGTCAGTTCTGGTTGCGTGAATTCGCCAATAGTCTCTACGTGTCGGCGTGGCACAATAAGGTAATGTTTGCCTGTCGTCTCCAGGCCGTCAAACATATCATAAGGCACGCGGTTTTTGATAAGCCAAAGGTGTTTTGTCTCTTCTATGACACCGCTTGGTTCGATGGCTTCACAGAAACCACAGTGAATGCCTGCTTTTTTGTCACTGTGGGCGAGTTGCTGATATTTTTTAATCGTTTTACGGTAATGATGCATATGTACTATATTCTAAGCCGCACATTCTGTAATTCAAAATGCACTGTGTGCCGTACTCAAACTAATGGGTCTATGACGAGTGCATGAGCGGCGACTTCTACCTCTTCATCGCAAATCTTGCACCCAAAAACGGCATACGAACCGATTTTGTTAAAACCTACAGCAATGAGCCTGCGAATTGCCTCATTATGTGCGAGCATGTCTTTTGTTTGTAGTGCGCTCCTTGCAAGAGCGTGCACTGTCGCTGTACAGACTCGAGTTGTGGAATTGTTTTCTGGTGATGATATAGCCATTGTTTGTCCTTATATCTAAAAAAGCGCCCCGGGTGGGGCGCTTTTTTGTGAACCTAGTTGGTTACTTGGTGATCTTGGTTACCACACCAGCGCCCACGGTGCGGCCGCCTTCGCGAATGGCGAAGCGCAGACCCTGTTCCATAGCAATTGGTGCAAGCAATTTGACCTTGAAGGTAATGGTATCGCCAGGCATAACCATTTCTTTGTCGGCTGGCAGCTCAACTTCACCGGTGACGTCAGTCGTGCGGAAGTAGAACTGTGGTTTGTAGCCCTTAAAGAATGGTGTGTGGCGGCCGCCCTCTTCTTTGCTGAGGATGTAGACCTCGGCATCAAACTCGGTGTGAGGGGTGATGGTACCTGGCTTAGCCAAAACTTGGCCGCGCTCGATATCATCGCGCTCAATACCGCGAAGTAGCACACCGGCGTTGTCGCCAGCTTGACCCTGGTCGAGTGACTTTTTGAAAGCCTCGATACCAGTTACAACGCTCTTTCTGGTTGGGCGAATGCCGACAATCTCGACTTCTTCGTTGATTTTGACGATACCTTGCTCGATACGACCGGTAGCGACGGTGCCGCGACCCTTAATCGAGAAGACGTCTTCGATAGGCATAATGAAAGGCTTGTCGAGGTCGCGAGTTGGCTCTGGAAGGTAGTCGTCCATAGCCTTAACGAGTTCCATGACAGCATCTTCGTTGGCTGCATCGCCAGCGAGAGCCTTGGTGGCAGAACCCTTGATGATAGGACAGTCACGGTCAAAGCCGTTCTTTTCCAACAATTCGCGGATTTCTTCCTCGACGAGTTCGACGAGGTCGACATCTGCGAGGTCCATCTTATTCATGAAAACGAGAATCTTAGGCACACCAACTTGCTTAGCAAGTAGAACGTGCTCGCGAGTCTGTGGCATAGGGCCGTCGGCTGCTGATACGACGAGGATAGCACCGTCGACCTGGGCTGCACCGGTGATCATGTTCTTGACGTAGTCGGCGTGACCTGGCATGTCCACGTGAGCGTAGTGACGCTTTTCGCTTTCATATTCCTGGTGAGAAGTAGCGATGG
>CAYZFT010000019.1:3857-18070 GCA_964477925.1 uncultured Candidatus Saccharibacteria bacterium | reverse complement strand
CCGGACATTTTCGTTCAGCCGCGCTGCGCGTCTACGATTATTTACGTACACGCAGACCGCCACGTCCGCACAATATGTTAAAGCGTAGTTTAGTGTCATACCGGACATTTTCGTTCAGCCGCGCTGCGCGTCTACGATTATTTACGTACACGCAGACCGCCACGTCCGCACAATATGTTAAAGCGTAGTTTAGTGTCATACCGGACATTTTCGTTCAGCCGCGCTGCGCGTCTACGATTATTTACGTACACGCAGTTTGCGACGTTTGCACGACAATTTAAAAGTACTGCGATATGATAGCTGTTTTACACAAAAAACTCAAGCCCCATTCGATTGCGATAATTCGTTTTGTGCTGCAATAATCCGCAAACGAAACGTAATAGTTTGCTCTTGAGGCGTTTTTTTGCTATACATAATAGACGTATGAGTGCAAAAATAATTCCAACAAAACCGCTGCTTGTACTGCTCTATGGCATGCCAGGGTCGGGCAAGACTTTTTTTGCACGCCAACTATGCGACCAACTGCAGGCCGCCCACCTTGAAGCCGACCGCATACGGTCAGAACTTTTCGAGAAGCCAACTTACGCCAAAGAAGAAAACCACATTATTACCAGCCTAATGTCATACATGACGGGCGAGTTCATGCACAACGGTGTTAGCGTAGTTTTTGATGTCAATAACGCACGTACGGCACAGCGCCGCTTGCTACGTAATTTGGCGGCTAAGTACAAGGCCGAGACTGTACTCGTTTGGTTTCAGATTGACCCCGACACGTCATTCCGCCGTGCCGTCAAGCGAGACAAGCGCAAAGCCGATGACCGCTACGCTCAAGAGATGACACCAGTGGCATTCCGCACAGCGCTTGCCAGTATGCAAAACCCCGAGCCAAGCGAACCTTTTATCGTCATTAGTGGTAAACACGTCTTTAGCATGCAAAAAAATGCATTCTTCCGCGAGCTACGACAACGCCGGCTCGTCCACGAAGCCGAGGGGGCCGAGCAAGTCTCTAAGCCAGGGCTCATTAACCTCATCCCAAACCCAGCAGCCGGTCGTGTCGACATGACTAGACGCAATATCAACATTCACTAGTAACTGCTTTAGTCCTAAGCTTTTGTAATTTTGAGCTAGCTCAGTAACTTATAATGTGTGTTATGCAAACATTCAAGCCACTATGAAAACAGTTACTATCCCAGACATAGGCGAAATAAAGCTCGTCAAAAGTACTCGCAATCGTAGTATCCGCTTGAGCGTCACGCACAGCGGTGTGCGCGTCTCGCTGCCATACTGGACGCCATACACTGTCGGCATTGCTTTTGCGCAGCAACACAGCGCCTGGCTGCAGGCCGAGCTTGCTAAGCAAAGCAAACCGCATCTTGTCGCCGAACAAAAGGTAGGCAAACTACATCGGCTTCATTTCGAAAGGGTCGACAAGCACACCAAGCCGACGAGCCGCGTCACTACAACTAAAATCATCATAAAGCTACTTCCCGGCGAATCACCCGATGATACCGAGCCTCAGAGTCGGGCTGTCAAGGCGGTCCACCGCGCACTCAAAAAAGAGACTGAACAGCTCATGCCACCACGCCTGGCACGGCTAGCCGAGCAACACGGCTTTAGCTACCATAGCGTAAGCGCCAAGCAGCTCAAACGGCGTTGGGGCAGCTGCGACAACCACCATAATATCGTAATCAACTTCTTTCTGATGGAGTTACCGTGGGAACTTATCGATTATGTGTTACTCCACGAGCTCACGCACACCGAGCACCTGCACCATGGCCCCGATTTCTGGGCACGTCTCAAGCAGGCATGCCCGCGTGCGCTTGATTTGCGCCACCAGATGAAGCAGTACCAGCCTATCATCCAAAGCGATGATTCTGACTGATATGTCAGGCTAGTTTCCCCGCAAAACACTGGTTGTCATTCAACCTCACAACTGCCATACTATGGTTATTATGCTTATTGCGCCAACGACCGCCGACAAAACAAACGACCAAACATCGGTCGAACACGAACGTCTCATTAGCCTCATCGGCAGTATGGCCGATGGGGTATTGGCCGTAGACGACAATATTAAAATCGTGCAGTACAACGGTGCGGCTCTCGATATTCTCGACATCAACACAACACTGCAAAACCAAAAACTCACATCGGTACTGCACCTTTTTGATTCAAATGGTCAAGAAGTAGACGTCAACCAGCTTATACGAAGCTGCGTAACTCCAACTACAACACGCGATTTGATACTGCATTACACAGATGACAGCAAAGCAAATGTCTACTTGTCAATCGCGCCAGTCCGCTTAGGCTACGGTGAGTCGGGCGATCATGGTTATGTCCTGCTACTGCGTGATATTACCCGAGAGAAGACGCTTGAAGAAGAACGTGACGAGTTCATTAGCGTGGTCAGTCATGAGTTACGCACACCAATCGCTATTGCAGAGGGCAATATTAGTAATGCCGAGTTTATGGCCGACAAGGGCATGACCGTAAAGCAGATAGCCGACGCACTCCGCGTCGCCCATGAGCAAATAATATTTTTAGCAGGCATGGTAAATGATTTGGCGACGCTGAGCCGTGCCGAACGAGGCAAGCTAACTATCGAGGTCGAGCCAATCAACGCATATATGCTTGCGAGCGAGCTTGTTACGACTTATAAAGGCGAAGCTCAGGCCAAGGGCCTTACACTTCGCTCTAGTATCGACCCAAACCTTGAAACGCTGCACTCGGCACCACTCTACGTAAAGGAAATACTGCAAAATTTTGTTACTAATGCCATAAAATACACCGAGAAGGGCAGCGTAATCATCGGCGCCAAAGCCACACCAAAGGGCGTAACCTTTACCGTTAGTGACACGGGCATTGGCATCAGCAAAGTCGACCGCGAACGAGTCTTTGACAAGTTCTTCCGCAGCGAAGATTTCCGCACGCGCGCCCACAACGGCACTGGGCTTGGCCTGTACGTCACCATGAAACTTGCGAGTCTACTCCATGCCGAAATCGATGTACAGAGCCAGCTGAACAAAGGTTCAACTTTCAGCATTCTCATACCCAACTTAAAGTAACATGTCATGGAGCCTTTGACTTACTCTTAACTCTTAACTCTTATCTCTTAACTCTTATCTCAAGTCTCTTATCCCTAGTCCGTAAACCTTGACTCTTGTGTGGCCGGCGGCATATCATACGCTCATGCTTATATGGATAGCACTATGGCTCGCAACCATCGCTCTCGAAGCCCTGGCCTACACAACCATCACACGTAAAGCCGCCGCCGACAGCGTCGCGCGACGGTTCGTTTTCGGGTTTGTAGCAAGTATCGTGGTGGCATCAACTTTTGCACTGCTCGCCGAGGAGTGGCAGCTTTGGCTGCTACCAAGCCTGTTTGTGCCATACCAATTGGTTAATATTGCCCGCGCTGTGCGCTACCGCCTGCAACCAGACCACCTACGCACCGCTTCACTGCGCACACTTGCGTGGCTTGTGGTCGCACAGATTGGTGCACTCGCGCTAACTTGGCTTGTGCTACGCAAGGAGTCGCAGCCCTATATCCCCATGACTATCGTCTCGCTGCAAGCGCTGGTAGCCGTCACGTTACTTCGCTCAACAACACGAACCTGGGAGCATATCAAGCCCCACCTCGATGCTACACCCCTGAGCGACCAAGAGCTACCAAGCTTGAGCGTTCTGGTGCCGGCGCGCAACGAGACAATTGACTTGCAAAATTGTCTCGAGCGTCTCGTCGCCAGCGACTATCCTAAACTGGAAATTATTGCACTTGACGATAACTCTGCGAACCGCCGAACTCCCCAAATCATTCGTGGTTTTGCCCACGATGGCGTGCGGTTTGTGCAAGGTGATGAACCTGCTAAGCAATGGCTCCCCAAGAACCATGCGTACAACCGCCTGTTCGACGAAGCAAGTGGCGAACTTGTGCTGTTTTGTGGCGTCGATGTCCTCGTCGAGCCCCAAACACTACGCAAATTAGTTGAGGTTTTGCTGTCCGAAAATCGCGACATGATTAGCATTTTGCCGCTGAGGCCGACCACTGAGGTGCGTAGGGTTTCATTCATACAAGCGATGCGTTACTGGTGGGAACTCGGCTGGCCACGTCGCGCCTTTAACCGTCCTCCTGTGCTGAGCACGCTATGGCTGATGCGCTCCGAAGCGCTTGAGAGGGCAGGCGGGTTTAAGGCTGCGGCACGTATGATAACACCCGAAGCCTACTTCGCTCGACAGACAGTAAAAAACAATGGCTACTTGTTTATGCGCAGTACCCCCAGCCTGGCTATATACAGTACCAAAACACTTGAGCAGCAATATTCAACCGCGGTACGCCTTCGTTACCCGCAGTTACACCGCCGTATCTCACTTGTTGCCATCGTCGCATTATTTGAGCTCTTCTTCCTTATTGGGCCGTATGTATTCTTAGTTATTTGTCTCGTATATTCTCTGAGCATTATCCCAACCATACTTTCAATAATCGCTGTCACGTGTCTGAGCACCATGTATTACATTGTCGGCATACGAACACACCTAAATAACCTGTTGCTCGGGTTACTGACCGCCCCCATTGCATTCGCGCTCGATGTCTTTATGCTCCACAACTCGATGTTCAAATACGAATTCGGCGAAGTCATCTGGCACGACCGTTCAGTGTCGCAGCCTATGCTAGAATCTATACATAGCCTGCCAAACCTGCCAAACCTGCCAAACCTGAATTGACATTTTGTAGTAAGATTGCTAAAATACGTTTATGGCCACTATGAAATCCTTTGAAAACATCAATGCAATCCCACAGACAAATCATGGCGAGGACCGGGAAAATATTGTTTCAAAGGTTGCGCTTGGTTTCAGTGGCCTATTGTTCGCCGCCGGCATCGTATTAGGATTTTCAGCCGAAACACAGTCAGCGCCAATTCGGGAAGGCCTACATACCATGAGCTTATGCGCACTTACTCTTAGTTCATTATTACTTATCCCCGGTTTTCTTGCAGTAGAATCATACGCACGCAGCTTAGCGACACCGGCAAGCTCTGAGCATTAAGGTTCTGTTTGACGAATCAGCTCCGCTAAGCTATACTTGACATCAGTGGCCTACAAGATTGTAGGCTTTTTTGGTAATCACTACACGAACCTAGGGCAGAGGAGCGAACACGCACAATGGCAAAGACGCAAAAGAAAACATTGAAAGAATCTCAAACTGCAGGTGCCAAAGAGGAAAGTTTAGCTAGAGTGTTTTGGCGTGGATTTTTCCTGCCTATACGGCTTATCGGGCGTGGTTTTGGCTGGATTGCGCATCGCCCGCCACTCAAGCAAATCGGCCACGGGTTGCGCTGGTTCTTTACCCGCAAGCCAATGCGTTTTATCGCCAAATGGACAGGGCTGAAATACATCATCGACAGTTGGAGCGAGCTGCGCGACGTCACCTGGCCAACCTTCAAAGAGAGCGTTCGCCTGACAAGTGCTGTCATTGTTTTTTCGGTCGTATTTGGTCTCATGATTGCTGTTGTTGATTTCTTCCTCGACAAAATATTTAAACAAATCTTGCTGAAATAACTAGGGCTAAGGAGCACACAGATATGACCACTAAACGATACGACACAAGCAAACAATGGTACGCCATTCACACCTACAGCGGCTACGAAGAAAAGGTCGCCGAGAGCATCCGCCAACGCGCCGAGAGCCTCGACATGAAAGACAAGATATTCCAAGCGCTCGTACCCAAAGAAAAGCAAATCGAGATTAAAAACGGCAAACGCAAGATTGTCGAAAAGCGCATTTTCCAGGGTTATGTACTCGTCCAGATGAAACTAACCGAAGACGCCTGGTACATTGTGCGCAATACGCCGAGCGTGACTGGCTTTGTCGGCACTGGTACCGAGCCAACGCCTGTTGACACCGAAGAGATCGAGAAGATTCAGAAGCGCATGGGTCTCGACCAGCCAAAGCACAAGATTGATTACAATGTCGGCGACGTTGTCAACATAATCGACGGGCCGTTCAAGGGCTTTGACGGTTCTGTCAGCGAAATCGACCAGCAAAAGGGCAAGCTCAAGGTCCTCGTCAATATGTTCGGCCGCGAAACGCCTGTCGAGCTCGACAGCCTCCAAGTCAAACGCGTCTAGCCGGCCAACTTCCTTCGGCAATTGTGTCAACAAACAATTGCTATTTTCTGTTGCTAATTAGTCGTTGATATGATACAATCTCATCTGTTACGCACTACTTAAGGGTAGGAGAACGTCGAGGCTAGCTTCAAATGCCTCACTAATAAGACGCTCGAAAGGATATATAACACTATGGCAAAAGCCGTAAAAGCGAACCTAAAAATGAAAATTAAAGCCGGCCAGGCCAGTGCCGCGCCTCCAGTTGGTAGCACACTTGGTCAGTACGGCGTAAACATGATGGATTTCATCCAGCCTTTTAATGACCGCACACGCGAGATGAAAGGCGTTATCACAGCACACATCACCATCTACGAAGACCGTACGATGGCTTTCCGCGTTGTTGGTGAGCCTACCGATGACCGCATTCGCGCAGAGCTCGGTATCCAAAAGGGAAGCGGTAAGCCTAACAGCGAGAAAATCGCCAAGAAGCTAACCCAGGCACAATTAACGAAGATTGCCGAAGAAAAAGCCGCCGACATGAATGCAGAAGATGTCGAAGCCATCAAAAAGATGGTCGCCGGCACCGCCCGCAGCATGGGCGTAGAAGTGGAGGCATAGTACCATGCCGACAGGAACAGAAGGCCTTCAAATCAATGTTGATGCGCTCGCCAAACAGCTTCTTGCAAATATGGCAATGAATGCGATGATATTTGAAAACACTGTGACACCAAGCGGTCATCTTGGTAGAGAATTCTTACGGAATGGGCTCCCCGTCGTACTTGACAAAAAAGGTACTTCTCCTCCAATCGAATGGGTAGATCAGGTCGAATCGGTAGATTAGGAATAATTAATAATATGCAATAACTCGTGGGAGGCTAATGAAGCCGCTAACACCACGAAAGGAGTTTATACACTATGGCAAAGAATAAAACAGATTTACTAGCAGAGGCTAAGAAGCTTGGGCTCGAGCTCAGTAGCAAGGCAACTATTGCCGACATTACTACAGCAATTGCAGGCGCTTCGGCAGCTGTCATTCCGAGCGAAGCCGAGGAATCTTCCAAAGAGACTGAAAAAACTGACGAAGCACCCGTTCAAGATGACAAGCCTGTCAAACTGGCCAAGGCTGGCAAGCGCAGTGCTAAGGGTCTTGAAGAAGCCGAGGCTAAGGTTGAAAAGATTGAGCACCAGCAGCACCGCGCCGAGACAGAGGCCGAGGAAGCTGACCGTCCTAAAGTGCATGTCACCCCAACTCGCAGTCGCCTAGAGCGCCGCAGCAAAGGTTTCCGTAAGAGCGCAGAATTGGTCGAAAAGGGCAAAGTCTACGGCCTCAAAGAAGCCCTTGCGCTTGCCCCTAAAACGAGCAGCGTCAAGTTTGATGCAAGCGTCGAAATGCACATCAACCTCGGCGTTGACCCTCGCCAAGCCGACCAGAACATCCGCGCCAGCATCGTTCTGCCAGCCGGTACCGGCAAAACCGTACGCGTCGCCGTCTTTGCCGACGAGCCAGTCCGTAACGCCGACATCAGTGGTGTCGAGAAAATCATTGCCGAGCTCGAAAAGGGCGCAATCAACTTCGATACGCTTATCTCAACTCCACAAAACATGGCTAAACTCGGCAAATACGCCCGCTTGCTTGGGCCACGTGGTCTCATGCCTAACCCAAAAAGCGGCACCGTTACTACCGACCTCGCCAAGGCTGTTCAAGAGTCTAAGGCCGGCCGCGTAGAGTACCGCGTCGATAGCACCGGTATCGTCCACGTCGCTATCGGCAAAGTCAGCTTTACTGCTGAACAGTTGAGCCAAAACGCCGATGCCGTTATGAGCAGCATCCGCAGCGCGAAGCCAAGCAGCATCAAAGGCACATACATCAAGGCCGTACACGTTGCAACGACGATGGGCCCAAGCATCGCCGTCAACCCCAACGAATAAACACACCTAGGGTACAGTTTTCATCAGAACACCACCGTGCGTCACCGGTGGTGTTCACCCACTTAGTAACACGTTTGCTATAATTACTAACTGATTGTAATGTTATCGTGCTATACTATGGTTAGAAAGGCGTTAGGCCGTATATTATCTAGTTATCTTGGTAGCAATACTTTTGCCCCAGCAGTACAATAATTCATTCTAGACGCGGCTGCTATTCAGTCGTCACTTCGGCTTAACTTACAGTACAATGAACACTCTAGAGGATGCTTCCGCGGCGCTGCGTGCGCAGTCCCGTAACGCTTGGAGTACTTTAACCGAAGAGACTAGACTTGGCGTAGCGTTTCTGAGCTATGCAGCTCCAGAGCGTGAGCCAAACGATGGTGAGACTAAGTTTGCGCTAGAACAACTTACGCTGCTTGCAAATGCGCCACAACGGTGGCGTATTAATGCTGTTGCCGACCCTTTAAGCAGTAGCCCCTTTGCGCTACGTCCACCCTACCGAGACCACCCCGATAAGAGTATTTTGCCCCCAGCTGTCTGTATAGGTAGGCTTGGGTTATTGTCGACCGGTTCTGGTTTAGAGCCCAGCATCGGAGTGTGGCAAGTGGCAAAAGGCAAGAAAAGCACTACTGGCGTACGGATACTCAATGGATTCGAAAGTCCGGGCATTAGCCTTCTGTTAGCTGAGCTTATTCAAGCTGCGGCTACTAGGCTTGGCGAGGACAAGACTAGGATTCCCATAAATATTTTAAATTTCGCTGGTTTGGCCTCTGAGCCGATTTTCGATGGAACGCACACAATACCAAACCTCTAGATTCAATGGTGTTGCGGTTGTAAAATTTGCGTTTATGGTTGCGCATTTGTCAACTAACACCGTAAAATAGATAGCAACAAGCAGGTGGAGCTCGTTGAGACTAAAGAAAGAAGGGTCATACTGCGCAATGGGCGTTTATAGCAACACACAGATTCGGCAAGCCATCAACGATGACCACATCGTTTGCCACCCCTTTATACCTGAGCACGTCAGTCATGCCAGCCTCGATGTTACGCTTGGGTATTATTACTACCGCATCGAGCAAGCCAACGAACGAACCATCTATAACCCATTTGACCGCGAAGACGTCGAACGTTACTTCGACGGGCCGTTCAAAGCCATGCCTCACGGTGAATGGGCCAACCTCAATGGCTTTAAGCCTGTTGCTGGCATACCGCTAGACCACCCTGTTATTGCGCTCAAACCCGGTGAGCGCATTTTGGCGCACACGCACGAGTTCTTCGGCATCAAACCACCTGGAGCCTGCGAGGTCAAAAGCCGCAGCAGCTGGGGGCGCAATGGTGTTGCTGTCTGCTTTGACGCCGGCTGGATTGACCCTGGTTACATCAACCGCCTGACGCTCGAAATCTATAATCTTAACGAGAACGAAACAGTGCTCTTACCGGTTGGCGAGCGCATTGCACAGATTGTCTTCCACGAGACAGGTGAGGTAGAAGGCAACTACGGACGTGGTCGAGATGGTGGCTTTAGCGGCAAGTACCAGAGTGGCACAGACATCGATGTGCTTATCAAGACCTGGTCACCAAGCCTTATGCTACCGCAAGCCTACAAAGACAAACGCATGATGCCACTCAAGATAGAGGGTTTAAATTATGAGTAGTTCTCCCAAGACTGCTCGAGAATGCGCAGTCGGTGAGATATGGATGCCGGAATGACCTTGAACTTCGAATATCCAACCCCACTTAGCGAAGATTTGATACCCCTGTGGGAAAGTTATAGCGAGGAACCTGCAAAAGCACTTAAGGGTGTTCTTGGGGTTTTTTCAGCCCCTAAGACAAAAATCACCGACATCATTTCTCTTGATTTATGCGAAGTAGTAAGAGAATCTTCACAAGCACTACACGATGCAACTGGCGTGCCACTAGACGATTCAGGTGCGTTTTACCAGCAAGGCACATGGTATGCCCCTGAAGTCGTTGGTCGCGAGTTCGAGCGGTCTATAACGGTAAGCATACTGCAGGTCCTAATCAATAACCATTTAGTACATCCCGTGCAATATATATCGGGTATCAGTTCGATTGTAAGAAACTGGCGAAATAGCGGAGCGTTTGTTGTTGCCAATACGTCGACACTCCCGGGGTGTGAACCTGGAACAATCTCACACACACTGCAAAAAACACTACCCGGCTGTTTTGATGGCATTGTTTTCCCACGTGGCTATGATAACGACGGCGAAATTACTAAAAACCAAGCGCTCGCAATCATATGCGCGGAAGCTGGTGTTGATTACGAAAAGCTACCAATAATGCATATTGATGATTCGAATGGCCATCACGGCGCTTTCCGGAGTGCTAGTTCAGACAGGTCGGATGTGACCTTACTAGCTCCAATAGCAAAGGGTCGTGAGGCGCCAGATGCACACTATCAGTTCAAAACGCCCATTGAAGCATTCATGCATGCTGATATGTTACGTGTTGGGAGGGTTGCATCATGAGGGGTAAATACATCGTTATCGAGGGGGCAGAGGGCGTCGGCAAGACGACCATGGTACAAAAAGTTGCAAATGCACTGCAACAAGCCGGCCTACCCGTACGCATCATGCGCGAACCTGACAGCCAAAACGACTTAACCGCTCGAGCTATTCGTCATCTGACGCAAGACCCCCGTTACCCCATGAATACGCGCACCGAAGTACTGCTCTACAACGCAGCTCGGAGCCAATCGCTTGAGGTCATCCGGCACACTATCGAAAACGGCGTGATTTGCCTGGTAGACCGTAGTTACCTGACGACACTGGCCATCCAGTACTACGGGCGCGGCGATGTGCAAGACTATGGCAAGATAAACCAAATTATCGACTTTGCTGTTGGCGATATGCAGCCTGACTTGATGCTCGTACTTGACGCGCCTGTCGACATACTCAAGGGTCGTACCAAACACCGATATAGTGGCGACCGTTTTGACAACCTTAATGAGGCCTTTCTTGAGCGTGTCAGAGCAGGCTACCTCTGGGAGGCCAGACAACGAAATTTGCCAGTAATCTACGCCACGGGTGACGTCGATGAGGTGTTCAAACAAGTCTGGCAACACGTCACAAACACACTCGCCATACGCGACAAAGACAAATCAGCAACTAAGCTAACCTCAGTTGCTGAGGTAATCGCCAAAAAACAAGCCGAGGTAGCCACGCCAACGGCCGCACAAACAGCCAAGTCCGAGCCCTCAACACCCAAAATAGGCGCAGAGGACGCGGCGGTTGAGAAAGATTTGCCAACAAAAATTGATGCCTATGAGTTGCCCAACAACCTGCCCGAGTCGCTCCGGAGCGACTTCGGCCGTGCTCTCGACACCATACAAGATATCCGCAAAGTGCTGAACACCGAGCTCCATGCCTATGCCAAAAAGGAACGACCCGATGAAGACGTAGAACGAGAGATTGAGCAAGCCCTAGGTACATTGTCGCAAGTCGGTGTCGTGCCAAGCGCAAACGCACAGCGGTTTGATGCTTTAGCCAAGGCAGTCCTGCCGACACATCACGGCGATACGACCACGAGCGTCGCACTCACATCATATTACCCGCATAACGAGCTCGAGATTGTTGCCGATATGCTGTATGAACGTAGCGACACGACACTACAGTCTATTACAAATAAGCTCCAGACCTTGCCCTACGAAACAAAAACAGCGCTGCTCCATGCCTACGCTGTTGACGGCCAGACACAAGCATTTGCAGCTGTCTCATATGAGTTCGACATCTTGAGCAGCTATGCCACCCTGCGAGAACTCACCCAAAACTCCGCACTCGCCGATGTCATTACGCAACGACCAACACCACGCTATGGTTACACTACTCCTGCGATTATAGATGATGCAGGTTTAGCCGAGCAGTACGCAAGCTGTTTTGACATTAGCTTGCAGCTGTACAGTATACTGCAGCAACTTGGCGACACCGAGATTGCCGGTACGGCCACCCTGCTCGGGCACTTAACCCGCTGGAAGACGACTCTGAGCGCAGACAAACTGCCGCGCCTGACCGCGCTAGTCGGGACGGTCTCAGCACCGACACGGGAGCTCATAGCCACAATCATCGACCACATCACTACTGTACATCCACTAGTAACTGCCGAACTCAATACAGCACCAAAACAATAACAACGCCAAGGAGGACGGCATGAAACAATACCTGCAGCTTCTGCAAGACATACGTGACAATGGCGAGGGCAAAGACGACCGCACCGGCACTGGCACGCGCAGTGTCTTTGGCCGTCAAATGCGTTTTGACTTGTCACAAGGCTTTCCGGCTGTCACCACCAAAAAACTCTACATGCGCAGCATCGTCCACGAGCTTTTGTGGTTCATAGCCGGCGACAACAACCTCGCGTACCTTGCTAAAAACGACGTCCACATTTGGGACGAGTGGCCCTATCGCAATTACATTCAGCAGGTCGAGGGCCGAACGGTCACTAAAGACGAGACACAAACCGCAGGGTGGGCTGGCGGCATGAAGATTTTTACCGAGCGCATCGCGACCGACCCGGCATTCGCGGCCAAATGGGGCAATCTCGGGCCAATTTATGGCTACCAATGGCGACACTGGCCAGATGGCAAGGGCGGCGAGATTGACCAGTTACAGCGCGCCATTGATACCATCAAAAACAATCCAACCTCAAGGCGCAACATCGTCAGTGCCTGGAACGTCGCTGATATTGACGAAATGGCTATAGCTGGCTTACCACCATGCCACACTATCTTCCAGTTCAACGTTCGTGGCGACAAACTCGATTGTCAGCTCTACCAGCGCAGCGCTGACACCTTTTTGGGCGTGCCGTTTAACATCGCATCGTACGCACTGCTGACCTCAATGATTGCACAAGTGGTCGGGCTAAAGCCGGGCGAATTTGTGCACACCTTTGGCGACGCCCACATTTACAATAACCACATTGACCAAGTGAATGAACAGCTCATGCGAGAGCCTTTGCCACTACCAACACTCAAGCTCAACCCAGCCGTCAAAAACATCTTCGATTTCAAATTTGAAGATGTCGAGCTCATCGGCTACAAATCACACCCAGCTATCAAGGCACCTATCGCCGTCTAGCGTCGCTCGTAAGTTACAAAGTCGTAGGCATATGCGTTATTGTCGTCTTTGTCATGGTGCTCGCGGGCCGTTTCGCACCAAGCTTCACCCAGGGGAGGAAAAAACACCGTGGCTTGTGGGAACTCTGCATCTACTTCGGTCGCATATACGACATCAACGTCATTCAGAGCCTGCGCATAGACGCTGCCGCCACCTATCACATGCACGTCGTGCTTGCTCGCTGCAAAGGCATCTTCGAGACTACCAACCACCGTTAGACCTTCTAGGGCAAGATTGCCCCGTGTAACCACGATATTTTGCCGGTTGGGCAGTGGCCGCCCGATGGAGTCGTAGGTTTTGCGCCCCATAATAACAGTACCGCCCGTCGTAATATCGCGAAAATGGCGCAGATCTGCTGGTAAATCGCGCTTCCACAGCAGGTCATTATCCGCCCCAATACCTCTTTTGCGGTCATACGCAACAACAATACTTTTCATACATGTATCGTATCACTAATATCATAATTCTCAATTTGACCTAACGCTAATTTATGGCTATCCTAGTTGTAGAATTAAGAGGAGGAAGTATGCAAAGGTCAATCTTAGAAGCAATGAATGTTGTGGCAGATACAGATAGAACACCCGGAGAAATTCATCATCTTGAATTATTAGCAATGTCTGATGTCGCAAAAGAAGCAGCCCTTCTCGCCCTGCGTACCCCACCCGAATCACCCCAAATAACATTTTTGGCAACAATGTGCGTTCTTGGCTCACTACTTGCGGAGTATGGGAAAAATTGTCCTGCTTCAGAGTTACCGCACGTCATGCGTGGAGACGTATAGATTATTTGTTTGACATATATCATACAAAGCAGCTAAAATCGTCGTATGGTTATCAAGCAACAACTAGTCACGATGTGTTGTCAAACGCCCAGTGTGACTGTTTGTTTTGCTCCATAAATATAAATCATCAGAAACAACAATCACGCGGGGTGCCACCAAAGCACCTCGTTTTTAATGCAAAGAAAGAGAATACAATTATGACACACTCAAATGTAGAAATTAAACCCAAGCCGCTTGAGGAAATTAAACCCAAGCCGCTCGCAGACTATG
>CAYZFT010000019.1:0-3757 GCA_964477925.1 uncultured Candidatus Saccharibacteria bacterium | reverse complement strand
GAAATTAAACCCAAGCCGCTTGAGGAAATTAAACCCAAGCCGCTCGCAGACTATGCTCCCCGCACCTATAGAAAGCTTAATCCCAAAGGTCTCAAAAGACTTACCTGGGATTTGTTACAGCTGGCAGAAGATAATAATGAGGCCGAAGAAGCTACGCTTCTTGTTGCTCAATATGTCGCAGAACAAGTTGCTCAAACAAATGAACCAATTACCGGTATCAAAAAAGAGCACTTCGTTGCAGGAGTCCTCAAAAATGCGGGGGTCGTCAAAGATTTTCAAGTACCAATGATAGACCCTGGTTTACCCCCTTTCATTAAGATTGGTCAAACGATGTTTGTAATAGATTTCAAAGCTGAACCGTTCGTTAGACCAGATAACTTGTTGTAAAGGCGATAAGTAAGGGGCACCTGAAACCGTGGAAGTGCACGGTCATCCTCGCCAAAATTTCAAACTTCGGGCGAGTGTGACTTAAGATTATAAATGCCGCATGCAGTACCTAGCGCTAGAAACGATGGTAGCCGGTTTGACATAAGGTTTAATGCTTCGCTACAATGTTGCTATGGTCAACGAACGTACTCAATCAGCCAAGCAATGGTACAACGCAACCCGCGTGGTTGATTGGAGAGGTCGCAAATCATAACTTCACAAATTAAGCTTGTGAGATTTCAATCAGTCAATGCTAGGTGCCGCAAGCACCTAGTTTTATTTCTTAAATAAAAAGGAGTGCGCTATGGCAAGACCGACAAACGTACTAGTCAATAATCTTGAAGCAACGCGACCCCATACGAGTATGGACATCGCCCGATGGCAAAAAACAGCCTCAGATGCTATGTCCGACACATTAAAACAACCACCTGACGATAGTGAAATTGGGCTTTCTAGGCAATCGTCAATGCCGGAAGAATTGCAATCTTAGATAGTGTACCCCTTTCAAACTCAGGGCTAAGATACGTCGGGTACAATACAGCGATTGCAAACGCGTTGGATTTAGTTGCACCACATATACCGCACGCTAACCCAAGAATCGATACACTAAACGATATTTTTAACCCAAAACTTTTTGCAGCCATACATGACCCACTGGCTGAGCTAACAGATGGCAAACAGATTAAAGAATCCATTGTTAGCATAGCGAGAGCAATCAGAGACAACACTCCAGACGCACACAGTATGGAGCAACAGGCCCTGTTGTTTACGATACTTCGAAGTTTACCTGCAACGAGCGGGTCATTCTCGTTCGGCAGGGGTCATACAGAACTGACTTTCCAAAAAACAGTCATCTCTGGAAGGCTTTTCCCGCTTGCGATACGTCAAGGTGACCTCAGAGGATGGAGGATAACGCCGTACTGGGGTATTGCCAGTGTGCAACCGCCTGTGTATACTAGGCCTCAATGGAAGCAATAAAAGCACAGCAGAATATTCTACTACTAGGCCTACACGGGCTGTGCTTCACTATGGTTGAAGCCGAGACGTAGAACACGTCACCAGCACAGCCCAAACAAATCTCGGCTTCAGCCGAGATTTTTATTATGTGCTAAAAGGAGTGAACTATGTCTATCGAAATCCCAACTGAAACTTATCCAAGTGAAACTACGCACTGGTCTGCCGACCGCGCCGACCCAACAGTGCCATTGGCTAAAAAAATTCAGATTACCTCAGATGTAATTTATGGCATTCGAAGAAGCATGACCCGACCAGAAGCAATACGGCCAGTTGCCCAAATCGCATTTCAAGGCGAAGGCTGCTATATCCACGCTTGAGTGATAGTACAAACATTAGAATAGTGTTAAAAGGATAAAATTATGTCAAATATATTCAGCGATGCTTACGGAAGCCCACGCAAGCCAAATCGACAAGAAAAATCTTGGGTCAATCACTTTAAGGATGTGTTTGAGTCGTCTGCCCAATACGACGGTTACTCTTTTAGAGAGATATTACCGGCAGTGTTAGATGATGTTTTGCTCGAAGTAATGCAAAATCAATCAGTTCACGGCAAGAATTCAGTAACTTCGGCAAAAGAATTCACTGGTTTTGATAGTTTATATGATGTTGAAACGATAATAAGTGCTGGAAGATTTGCACTCAAGGGCGCTGGGGGGCGCGATGACGCTGAGATAGAAAGGGTGCTGAGTAGTATGCCTAATTTCTCAGAGGTTAGGGCTGAACCCCCTTCGGTCATACCCGACTACGTTCCCATAGCATGGAGCGGCTTGCAAGCTGCGGTTGCTTAGCGTATAATTGTCCCTGTTACCAAAGACAGTGGCGTCGTTTGGAGCTGAAAGGCGAAAATGATTAAGAATGCCACCGAGGCTAGCGAATAACTTTTTTGTTTTTCGAGCACGAATAAGAGCTTTCGGTAACACCGAAGGCTCTTTTCTTTGTAACGGATGTTCCTTACTGGTCGATAAGGTCATCAAGCTGTCATACTGAAACAAGTTCAGGATGACAGAATTAACCATTCCGAAGGAGAACGAATGGCACTAAGTAAAATTCAAAAAGACGATGTCGTCGCCGAAGTTGCAGACCTTTTGCAAACTTCCAAGATGACGGTTGTTGCCAAGTACCAAGGCACCACGGTTAAGGCCCTTCAGGGCTTGCGCCGCGATGCTAAAAGTAACGGCACAAAAGTTAAGGTGGTCAAAAACCGCCTCGTCATCAAAGCAATCCAAGCAAGCGCCAACCTCAAAGATGCTGATACCAGCGCTTTGACCGGTATGCTCTTGTACGCTTTTAACGCCGAGGACGAAGTTGCACCTGCGCAAGCACTGCATGCTTTCGCCAAAGCCAACCCTACGCTCGAGTTTGTCGGTGCCTTTGACGCCAGCGGTACATTTATGTCCGCCGATAACGTCAAAGCCCTCGCGACACTCCCGAGCAAGCCTCAGCTCATCGCCGAAGCTGTTGCAATGCTACTGTCACCAGTACACGACGTTACCAACGCTCTGTCTGGCAACTTGCATGCACTACTCGACGGTGTCGAGGCCAAAGCCGCCGCCTAGGCTGCAGTAAGAAGTTCATAAAGTTAGAGAGTTCATAAAGTTCAAAAGTTCACAAAGTCTTTAAAGATAAAAGAGTCAAAACTCCGAAAACTTTACAACTTTAAACTTTACAAACTTTACAAACTTTTAACTTTACAAACTTTACAAACTTTTAACTATTTATCTAAGGAGAAACCCCATGGCTGATGTAAAAAAACTCGCCGAAGAACTAACCAAGCTAACCGTACTAGAAGTAAACGAACTCAAAAACGTCCTTAAGGACGAATACGGCATCGAGCCAGCTGCTGCAGCTGTGGCTGTTGCCGGCCCAGTTGCCGCCGAAGGTGCTGCCGCTGAGGACGAAAAGGCTGAATACGATGTCAACCTCAAAGACGCTGGTGCGCAAAAAGTTGCAGTCATCAAGGCTGTCAAAGAGCTGACCGGTCTCGGCCTAGGCGAAGCTAAGGCTATCGTCGACGGCGCACCAAAGGTTGTGCTTGAGAAAGCCAAAAAAGAAGATGCGGAAGCCGCTAAGAAAGCCCTCGAAGCTGCTGGCGCAACTGTCGAACTCGTTTAAGACCCTAACAACCCCAAGCAAGGTCGAGGAGGCGCAACAGTCGAATTCGTCTAACTGACTTATTCAAACCCATAAAATAACTCCCGAATTTGGGAGTTATTTTATGGCACACTCAACATATGATAATACAAATTTTGGGCCTCTGATCGTGACAAACAATGGTATCATACTTTATATAGGGCAGCTAATGTTACATAATGTA
>CAYZFT010000018.1:0-18403 GCA_964477925.1 uncultured Candidatus Saccharibacteria bacterium | reverse complement strand
CACGACTTTTTTACCAAGACCCAGCAAAACCTGCTCGGCATAGGCCTCCTCGGCCCTGCGAGCACCGGGCAAGCGCGCCAGCACAGCCGTATCGCCACGCACAAGCGCCCAATTAGCTGTATACACCCCGTCTTGGCAGCCTTCGGGGGCATCGACTTTGATGACTGACACACCGGCTTGTTCAAGCGCCGTACAGATGGCATCGTGCTCAGCACGTGCCTTGTCTCGGTCGATAATCAACGACGCATCCATAAACGGGTTAATCGCCGCCCCATCATCAAACCACTCCACCCCCGACATCAAGACTATATAATTCATTACCTCAGTGTACCAAAAAATGATAAATCAGATAACGCTCAAAGAATTGCTATTGCATCTTTTGTTATAATGTGCTATTATTAACCTCATGTCAACCGAAGCCTTAAGGCTTAAAACAGAAGATAATCCACAAAAGCAAATATGGCAACCTGGTATGCCACTTAATACTTGCTTAATCTATAAATTTTTCCCGCGAACATTTGTTGAGAGATTTGACCCAAGGTTCTTGAATTCACGCGAAGAAACATTAAAGGGAGTAGTCACAGGCTTATGGTATAGCCCGGAACGAAACTTATGGCTTGGAAAGGCTGCAATTGCTCCTGTCGTGATTCATGCCCAGGCAGCCAAACTAGCTCAAGATGATCGAAACTATGAATTTAAATTACCAGAGCATTTTTCTCACACTACTGCCGCGGCCTTCTCTACATTGTCAATGGCCGCAAATGGAAAGCTAGAAACTATTACTGCACTAGGTCGAAAAAGAAACGAGGCCGATGAAGAAGATTATCGAACAACGATTGCCGTTCTAGGTGCCATAGGCAGACGACTTGCCCACGCAACCGAAGACGCAGGATATAATTTGGTAATGGACGAGTTTGATTCTCAGCTTCCAAGTAATTTGCGTGTTGTTAAAGGACTAATTGATATTCCTGACGATAAAATAAACATCATTACTGACTATGGTCAGTCTCCAGCCAGAAAATAATTTGACGGGGGAGTTGGCAGTCGGGTATAGTGAGTGCTAGTGCATTGGCACTCTACTGCGATAAGTGCTAATGCCTAATGTGTAATATCTAGTTCTTGCTCGTCATCCCCGACCAAAACGAGAATCCAGCAAGCAAATTGTGTGGCTTTGCCACGCGACAACTGGACCCTCGCTTTTGCGAGGGATGACATGACTCGAACTGCAAACGATAACTAAAGGAGGAGTAACTCATGAGTGTACCTATACAGCCGTTGGCTGATTATATCGTGGCGCAAGCCGAAGAGGCTGCCACAAAGACCGCAAGCGGGCTCTACCTGCCTGGCAACGCACAAGAAAAACCATCGGTGGCTAAAGTTGTCGCTGTATCACCCCATGTCAAACAGGTCAAAGTGGGCGACAAGATCATCTACAAGAGCTACAGCAACACTGACGTCAAGGTCGAGGGCACCAATTACATTCTGGTGCGCGAAGAAGACGTTATGGCAACAGTTAAGTAGGGAATCTGGAAATTGGAATTTTGAATTTAGAATAACGACGTTCAAGATTCCAGATTCTTAAATCTAAATTCAGGAGGACAGAGATTATGGCGAAGAAAGTTTTTTACGATGATGATGCACGCAGGCGAGTACTGGGCGGGGCAGAGATTTTATACAATGCAGTCAAAACGACTATGGGGCCGAAGGGTCGCAATGTCGTTATAAGCAAAAGCTACGGCGCACCAACCGTGACACACGACGGCGTAACGGTGGCTAAGGGTGTTGATATAGCTGATGTCGATGATGAAACACTCGGCTACAAAGTCGGTGCGGAGCTTATCAAGCAAGCTGCCAACAAGATGAATGATGTCGCTGGCGACGGTACGACAACGGTTACCGTGCTGACCTATCACATCCTGAACGAAGCCAATAAGCTCATTGCCGCCGGTCACAACCCGATGCTGCTGCGCAAGGGCCTCGAAGCCGCTGCACACGAAGTGACTGCTGCTATCGAAGCCATGAGCGAAGACATCAAGGCCGACAAAAAGCGAGTGGCCGAAGTCGCCACTATCAGTGCTGGCGATGCCGCCATCGGCGACCTGATTGCCGACGTTATGAGCAAAGTCGGGAGAGACGGCATCGTGACCGTCGAGGAAGGCCAGGGGCTCGCGCTCGAGAGCGAAGTCGTCGAAGGATTTACCTTTGACCGCGGTTTTGTCAGCCCATACATGGTGACTGATACTGCCCGCATGGAAGCCGGCTACAGCAAGCCAGCCGTCATCATCACTGACAAAAAGATTTCGAACACGCAAGAGTTTGTACCTATCCTCGAGAAGCTTGCCCAAGCTGGCAAGAAAGACCTCATCCTCATCGCCGATGATGTCGAGGGTGAAGCGCTGGGCATGCTGATCTTGAACCGCTTGAAGGGTGTCTTTAATACCGTCGCCATCAAGGCTCCAAGCTTCGGCGACCGCCGCAAAGACATCCTTGAGGATATTGCTGTCTTGACTGGCGCACAAGTCATCACCGAAGACCGTGGCATGACATTCGAAAACGTCGATCTCGATGTTGTCGGTACCGCCCGCAAGGTCATTGTCAGCAAAGATGCAACGACCATCATAGAGGGCGCAGGCAGCACCGAGGCAATCGCAGCACGCATCAAGCAAATCACCACACAGGCCGAAGCTGCGAGCAGTGAGTATGACAAAGAAAACCTCGAGAAGCGACGCGCGAGCCTCAGTGGCAAAGTCGCCGTCATCAAAGTCGGTGGCGCTACCGAGACTGAGATTGAAGAAAAGAAATACCGTGTCGACGACGCTGTGGCCGCAGTCAAAGCCGCACTCGCCGAAGGCGTCGTGCCTGGTGGTGGCGTCACACTCATCAATGCTTCAGCAACTGTCAAAGTGGCTGACAATGATGACGCCGTGGCCGCTGGCCGTGCACTGCTGGTGCGCTCACTCGAGCAGCCATTCCGCATCTTGCTAGCCAATTCCGGTCTCAACCCCGATGAATGGCTGCCACAAGTCAAGAAGGCTAAAGCTGGTCAGGGTGTTAACGTCAACGACCCAAGCAAGCTCGTCGACCTCAAGACCGCCGGTGTGGTCGACCCAACCCGCGTGACCAAAGAAGCCCTGCAAAATGCCGTCAGTATCGCCGGTACCAGCATGACCATGGGTGCACTCGTCGTCGAAGTCCCCGAGCCCAAAGGCTCTGATGCCCCTGCCGGTGGTGGCATGGGTATGATGTAAAATTGGCTGTTCTTTGCCAAAGGCTAAAATATCCCCAGGTCAACCCCGGGGATATTTTTTCGACTTACGCATACTACCTATAGTCGCCGTACGACTCAGTTCGCAACAATTCCTAGTTCTGAATGCTATAGCATCGAAAACTAGGAATTTTGTGTGCACTGGGTTACCCGAGGTGCGGCGATTGCTAAAAAAACCGCGACGCGTCTCTCATATACACAAATTTATTAGGGGCGTATTTACAAATCTAAGGCGAGAAGGTTTATGCGCCGAAGCGCTTGCTGGGGCCGTTGAAATTGGTTGGGCGGGTCGGTAGCTGCTTGAGTGGTTGTTGGGGTGGGGCACCGTAAATGCGCTGGTTTTGCAACATTTGGTCGCGGAAACCGATTGGGTCTTCTCGTTTGTGCCAATTTAGCTCACGGGTCTGTTTTTCGGTCATCGGCCCGCCGTACTGCAACGGGTCGGCTAGTGCAGCCCGCGCTTGCTGGTAGCTTGAGGTAATCGGTGTTGGGTCAGGGCTTGCTTGGGTCTGGTCATTTACGCCCCCCGAAGACTTCGAAGCCAAGAAATCGGGCTTGTACTGGGCCTGCAACGAGCTGTTTGTCTGAGGCACGGCAGCTGACTGCGGTATTGTCGCTGGTCGCTGGCCTTGATAGGCACCAAAACCGGAGGCGTTGGGACGAGAGCGACCGTATCTGTTAAACATATCTTCATATTAGCATAAATGTAATGATTAGTCAATTTTCGTGCGAGTTGTACTATCCAAGAAGTACGTTGCTGCTTTGGGTACTGAGGTAGACGAGCAGGCCGATGCTCAGTGCAAGTAATGCAAGTAGTATCCAAAACTTTGTGCGCTCGCTCATGGGGTGGCTCCTTCGGTGATTGGCTTGGCGACGACAACCAGGCGATTGACGGGGTTAAACAGCGGGGTGCAGGTGTAAAGTGTCAGGCGCGTATCATTCGTCGGCTGCTGAACGCTCACTTCTGTGGGTGGTACAGTGCGGCTGCTCTCGACACGGTAGCGATGGAGCTTGTCCCCCCATTGCACGCCAATTTCATCACCAACCTGTAGCTTGTCGAGGTAATAAAACAGTCCCCGTGGGCCGGTGTAGCTAAAGCGATGCGCCGCCAGGACGGTATTGCCACTTTCGCCCGGCGCAGCACTAAACGGCAAGTGCCAGACACCATTTTTTAACAGATTGAAACTATCGCTGACCGGTCCTTCTAGAATAGGCGTATTCAGCATCATACGCGGGATGATAAGGCACTTACTAGTACACTCGTCAGATTTGCCACCGTCGGTATGTGTCGCCTTAATATAGGCCGGCACAGAGTTGGTAATGGTTGTGTTGCCCCGCGACTCAAACCAATACACCAAGCCGGGCAAAAAAGGGAGGGCGATGGTGTACAGATTGACCACGACAATAAGCCCAAGCAGGGCAAAGTTGATACGGCGCAAACGAGCGTTACTCATGCTTGTTAGTATAAACCATTGCTGAGTTACCATCTGTACGAGAATGGTTAAATCTTTGCGTTGGCATTCCGAGAAATACGAATCTTCCTCCCAGGATAGAACAGCGGGAAGATCTTTCGCTTCGCTCAAGATGACACTGGCAGACCAGCAGGCATCTGCTAATGAGGCTAGGCGAATGAGGCGAGAGCCGAGCTTTAGGGGTGGGGGTTTCTTTATCTGGATTTATTCCAGGTAAAGAACGAGGGGGGTGAGAGTTGCCAGTGGCAACTTGCAAGGACATCTTCCGTTGAAATCTACGATTTCAAACGTGAGGTGTCGGGGCCGCGGGACGTGGCAAGCCCTCCCCTTAAATTAATCAACAGGCTTCGTGGTGTTTGTCGCCCCAAGCGGCCATCTGGCGCAAAATTGGCACGAGGTCTCGCCCCTTGTCGGTCAGCGTATATTCGGTACGCGGCGGCACCTCGGCAAATGTTTTTTTCGTTATAATACCGTACCGTTCAAGCGTATCAAGGCGCTGGCTCAGGGTGCGTGGGTTAATGCCGGCCACCGACTTCTCAAGCTCGCCAAAACGCTTCGGGCCGTTGTAGAGGTCGCGGATAATGAGGGCGGTCCACTTTTGGCCGACAATTTTTAGAGCTGCTGCGATGCAGCCGATGCGAGGTTCGATGGATAATTCTGATTTCATACTTTACTTTGTATAGTTACACTCGTATACTTACTATACTAAGTATAACATATAGGAGAAAAAGTATGAAACTAGGTATTATTATTGGTTCGGTCCGTCAGAGCCGAGTTAGCGACAAAGTTGCGCAGTGGGTATACAATGCAGCCAGCCAGCTAGTCGGCGTAGAAGTTGAGCTAATCGACCTCGCCGACTACAAGCTTCCACTTTTTGATGAAGCAATCTCACCACAGTACAACCCCAATCGGGTAACAGAAGGTGATGTAAGGCGTTGGTTAGAAACACTCGCTAAGCAGGATGCCTACGTCATCGTAACGCCAGAATATAACCGCTCGATTCCGGGTGCACTCAAGAATGCGCTGGATTACATAGCCTACGAGATGAACGGCAAGCCCGTTGCCGTCATAACTCATGGCGCCAGCAATGGCGCCCAAGCAGTGGCCCACATGCGGGGTATCATCCCCGGTCTTCTCGGTGTTACTATACCAACATTCGTGGGTTTGCCCTACGGGGTGGCAGCGTCATTTGACGCCGATGGCAACACTACTGCCGATGAGAACGGCCAATTCGCCGGGCTACTCGACAAAGTCTTGAAGGAGCTAACGCAGTACGGCGCCGCGCTGGCTACAATACAGAAATAGTTTGTATACAACCTTACGCTGGCAAGAGAGCATCGCGGAGAGCAGCGATGCTCTCTTCGGGTTGGAAGGCATGAAATTTCATGGTATGCCAGCCCTGTTTGCCGGCGGCGGCAAGGTTGGGGCGGTCGTCATCGATAAGCAAGATCTCTTCGGGGGCAACACCAGCTCGCTCCGCGGCAATCTCGTAAATGCGGGCCTCGGGCTTAAGCGAATGCACCTGCGATGAATCGACAATGGCATCATACTCAACCTGGGGCAATATGCCCGCATCGAGCATCGGCTGCACCAGGTTGGGCATGGTGTTGGTCAGGATGCCAACGCGGTAGTTTGACGCTACCCATTTCATAAAGTCAGCCATGCCAGGAGTAGACTCGATTGCCTCAAGATAGTAGCGGTTCCAGTCAACCATCATATCAAGGCGCTCGGCGAGCGCGGTATTGAGCTCGTCAATGCTCCGCACGCCGCGGCAGACATCTTCGTTAAACTGCCAAAAGACTGTTTCGATGGTGTCTTGTGAGGCACCGCTTTCTTCGCTGAGTCGACCAAAAGCACTGCTGGCCGAACGCACGAGGCAGCCATTCATATCAAAATAGACAAACCGCACGCCGCTGCGCGAAGTCTTTTTGCGCACTTCACCCATTGGTGATGCGGCCTGCACCAGCTCATCGAGTGTCACGCCGAGCGTGTGCGCAATGGTTTGCAGCGTAAAAACTGAAGGCGCCTTGATAGCACCGCGCTCTATCTTGGCCAGCGTCGAATAGCTCAACCCCGACTTGTTACAAAGCGCTTGTTGCGTAAACCCTGCTGTGCGACGTGCTTGCTGCACAATCGCCCCCAACCGTTTCTCTTCCATAGCCGTATTGTACCAGTTTGCCGGTCAAAACGCTAGCCATTTTGTACCATACGACGACCAGTATTGCTCGGGTCGTGTCACAGCCCAAAGAGACGTGCAGTGAGATAGGTAACCAAAAATATGCCCACTGCGGATACGCCTGCACCAATAACGGCGCTGCGACTGTTACCGTAACCAGTAGTCTGCTGCAAGCGTGAGTACACCCATGTGCCGCCACCAGCGGCTAGTAACAATGCAGTAAAGAATGGTCCCATAGTTATGCTTCCTTTTTGTTAATTTTATCTGCAACTCGACCAAGCTCATCAAATGACGGCGCGTACGGGTATGGCTGCTGCTTGAGCATGTGCGCACCAACTGCTTCGGTGAATACATTTTGATCCGTCACGGGCATAAGGTGTACGTGCACATGCGGCACGTCAAAACCAGCAATCAGCACGGCAACTTTTTCGGCCCCAAATACAGCTTTGAGCAGCTTTGTTACTGACTTGACCGTGTGAAATACTGCCCCGTAGTCGTCATCGGACAGGTCATCAAAGTTTTCGACCTGCGTTTTTGGTATGACGAGCGTGTGCCCAGGCACATACGGCTCGATGGTCAAGAAGGCAAACGTCTTTTCGTCTTCATACACCTTGAAACAGGGAATCTCACCCCTAATAATTTTGGTAAATACGCTATCATGCATACATATAGTATAGCCAAGTAAGCACAAGAACCGAAACAATCGCTCCAGACCTTTGCCGTTGACCGTTGAATGTGAGCCTTAATCCCCGTTATCCCCGCGAATTCGCTGTACAGCGAATTCGCGGGGATAACGACATGAGGTTTTGAGTCTCAGGTTGATTAGTGCTCGAGGGCACATGATTAACAAGGCTACAGGCTGCCACGTGCTACTATAGGTGTATGAGTGAAGTGAACAAAAAGATGTTACCGACTAAATTGTTGTGGGTTGACCTCGAGATGACCGGGCTCGATGCGCAGAATGACATCATCCTCGAGATAGCGGCCGAGATAACAGATTTTGGGTTCAATACCCTCGCGAGTTATGAAGCAATTGTTGCTCAACCGACCGATGTAGTTGTTGACCGTATGCAAAAAAACGTCTGGTGGCAAAGTTACCCCGAGAACCGTGACGAATTTGTGCACAAAACCGCTAGTAGCGATGCAAAACCGCTCTCTGTTGTCGAGGCAGAGCTACTCACTCTCATCGAAACGCATTTCGGCAGCGAGCCGGCCGTACTGGCGGGCAACAGCATTTATAACGACCGCAACTTCATTAAACACTGGTGGCCACAGCTCGACCTCAAGCTTCACTATCGTATGCTCGATGTTAGTGCATGGAAAGTATTTATGCAGGGCGCACACGGTGTCGGATTTGAAAAAAGGGAAGTGCACCGTGCCTTTGACGACATCCAAGCATCAATCGCCGAGTTGCAATATTACCTTGAGTGGTTCAAGAGCAATGCCCAAGATTACAGCCGTACTATTTGACCTAGACGGTACCCTGCGCGATACCCGTGACCTTATGTATACGTCCATGCAGACAGCGCTTGAACATCACACGAGCAAACGGTACACCCGCGACGATATTAACCCACACGTCCACCACCACAAAGCGGTTCATGCGGCGCTCGCGGGCGACGTATCATTCGAAGACTTTGAGCGCACATTCTACGAACATTTTGAGCGAGGACGCAGTGAAATCCAACTTTACGATGAGGTACGAGAGCTGCTTGACGGTTTTCGGCAAGATGGTCTGCAGCTCGCAATCGTCACATCGGCACGGGCAACAAAGTCACAGGAGTTTATCGAACGGCACAAACTTGACGCGCATTTTGCCGTTGTGTCTGGCATGCAGGACGGCGTGAAGCCAAAACCAGCGCCCGATTTGGTCTTGCGGGCGCTTGAGCACATCGGCTGCGCACCGGAAGCGGCCATCATGGTCGGTGACTTGCCGGCAGATGTGCTCGCTGCTCACGCTGCTGGGGTGCGCTGCGTGGCTATCACACACGGTTTTGGTGTACGCAAGCAGCTCGAAGCAGCTGGCGCAGATTACATCATCAATACGCTGAGCGAACTGCCTGCTATCATGAAGTCTATCAACCAAAAGTAGCGTATAATCTCGAACATGAGCACGTGGAAAGCTGGGCAAACGGGCAGACGTAGGCATGCGTACGGGTTGTTGGCGCTCGTCTGTTTTATTGTACTCGCCGGTGCCGCAGCCGCGTTCCTCTTGCGGCCAACAAAAAGTGAAAGCGCAGCCCCCCAAGTCGTACAGACTACGCCGAAACCACCCTATGCTGTGTCGGCCTCATCGAAAACACTATTTTTTGGCAACGCCTACTGGGGTCGCTACATCAATGAATGGTCTCAGAAGAGTGAGCTTAAGTACGCCTACCCATTTTCGCGACTCAATGAGTTTCACCGCGAGAATTATGATGCGTGGATAGCCGGCCTCGAGTGCCCCGTGACAGCCGGCGTCAACCCCACGGCAGCAGAAGAAGAAGCCGCCCTGTCTTTCAACTGCCGCCCCGAGTACTTGCCTGAGGCTGCCAAGTGGTTTACGGCATTTACGCTCGCCAACAACCACACCGACAACCAAGGGGCGACCGGCTTTGCCGAAACCCAAAAACATCTCGACGAGCAGGGGATACAATATTTTGGGCACTACGACCCGCGCAACACGGCGAACATTTGTGACGTCATAGCTTTGCCGGCAAAAATCACCGACAATAAGGGGCAGGTGAGCAAAGGAGAGCTCCCCGTTGCGCTCTGCGGCTATCATGGTTTCTTTATGATACCGCCAGCCGAATCGATTGCCATGATGACAGAGTATGCCAAGTATATGCCGGTTATCGCTATGCCGCACATGGGCGCTGAGTACAAGGCCGCACCCGACCAGATTAAAACCACGACGTACCGTGCCATGATAGATGCCGGTGCCGATATGGTGCTCGGTGACCACCCGCACTGGGTCCAAACGAGCGAGGCATACAAGGGCCACCCCATCATCTATAGCATGGGTAATTTTCTGTTTGACCAACAGTTACGGCCCGAGACAACGCGCTCGGCCGGCATCGACGTCACCTTCAACGTAGACGGCGCCGACCGCACACAACTTGCCGCTTGGCTGAAACTAGGCAAAACGTGTAGCAGCTACCACGACAACTGCCTCGCACGGGCGCAAGCCGCCAAGCTCGGTCGATTGCCCTACACCTTCCGCCTCGGCATTGTCGGCACTGACGATTACGACAAAATCGTCAAACCCGCGCCACCCGAAGTGCAGGCTAGCATCCTCACGCGGCTCAATTGGTCAGAAACTGTTGAGGGTTTAGCACTGCCTTATAGTGGGGAGTAGCCCTCTTGTGCGTGCTAGCCCCCAATGCAAAATAACACCCTCGGGCAGGGTGTTATTGGAGAAGCCAGATGTATTAAGCGACTTTGGAGACATTTTTGAGGACGAAGCGCACGATGAACTGCGCTAGCGCAACCACAATAAGGCCGATGATGGCATACATGAGAGTATTTTTTGCACTTGTAATCTTAGCACTCTCACCACCAGAGGTGATGTATTTAGCGCCACCAAAGATTATCATGATGACGGCTATCACACCGACAATCACTGAGATAATATTGACGATTAAAGCGATAGCGTTAGTAAGACTGTCTTCGCTCGCATTGCCACCTTGCGTGCCTGAACAGTCCGTACCGACAGTGCCCTTTAGCTCTGTACCGTCAATCAAACAATTGGTAATACTCGCCGCAGCATACGCTGATGATACGGTCAGCACAGGGACAAGCAGTAGCGCGAGGGCTGCGAGGCCGGTGGTGAATATTTTTTTGATTGTCTGGATATTGGTCATGATTGTGAGATTCCTTTCTCAATGGGTTAATCTACCTTAATTTATACCATTTGCGTGATGCGATTTCAACCACTACCCGTTATTGTCTATGGCTTGGCCGAAGTTGACGACGCTGGTTTGGCTATGTTTTTGGTCTGTTTGAGCACCGCCCGCACCAAAAACTGCGACAGGGCAACGATGACAAGCCCAATGATTGCATACATGAGTGCATTTTTGGCGGCAGTCACTTTGGCCGTATCGCCACCAGAGGAGATGTATTTGGCGCCCGCCAACATTATCATAATAACAGCAATAACACCGATTATTAATGACATGGTATTTACGATAATTGTTATGATACCTGTCATGTCTCCAGCGGTCGCAGTGCAGCCTGCTGGGCCGTTGATAGCCTGGCAAGCAGCTTCTTTCGAGGTTACAGCGTAGACAGCTTGCGTCGGCGCCAGCGCGACAACACAAGCGAAAATTGCGGCTGCGACACCGGCTGAAACTAGTATTTTGTGTATATATTTCATAACTTGTTTACATCCTGCTTACTACGAACGTTATTATAAGGCTAGCGGTTGCGATGATGACAAGCCCGATGACGGCTCCGAGCAGTGCGTTGCGGGCCGCCACCGCTTTTTGCGCATCGCCGCCCGCCATAATGTATCGAGCGCCCGAAATCATTATAACAATGACCGCAGTAAAACCGGTGATTGTAGCAATCACAAGCGCAACCTTCATGAGCATCCCATTAGGGCCGGTCAGTGGGTTAATTGCAGTACGAGACCCACATGTTGGCGAATCTGCTTTGGCCGTGTCGGTCGAGCAGGCGGCTTCAAACGAATCATACGCCACTGCCACATTTGGCAAGGCAACCACCCCAAAAAGCCCAAGACAAGCAAGCGTAGCAAAGAGTACTCTCATGTGACGCATTAACCAATCCCCCGTAGTACAAAGCTCACTATGGCGGTTGCCGAAAGCACAACAATCAACCCAATTACTGAGTATAGTATTCCTTTCCGTGCCTGTGCGGTCTTTTGGGGGTCGCCGCTCGCGTGTACATACTGCATGCCATTAATGACGATAAGCAATATAGCTGTTACCGCCATGACGCCAGCGACAAACAGCAAGCCCATTTTCCAGGCATTTGCTGCGTCGTCGCGGGTCCCAGACTTAGGCAAAGGGCTCAGATCAAGCTGCGCAACACTAGATGCTAGTAGGTTGATACGTCTTATCATTTGGCTAGTTGGCTCCCAACAAATGATACTACCGCGGCGGCCATTACGGCTATAGCGAGCCCAATCAAGGCATTGATAATCGTGCTGTGAGCCTGTTTGATTCGCCCGGGTTCACCCTGGCTGACGATATACTGCACACCCCCCGTCACCACAAACGCCACCGCCACAAGCGCGGTAATACGAAGCAAGTCGTCAACAACCGCCAGCGCTATTTGCGGGAAAACGCTAGCTTTATTTTCTGTCGGCAGTATCTGTACGGTACTCACGAGCTCACAGGTTTTTTTGTCGAGCGAGCCTGGTGGCAAGTAGGCATACCACGTCTTGAGGCCTATGAAAAAAGTAGTGTTACAGGTCAGGGCACCAGAGTTGGTTATGCTCGTCGGCGACATAAACTGCACAAACGCCCCAAACACCATAAAGACGACGAGTGCGGTGAGCGCCTTGCTGACCGACGTCTTGGCCGCCTTGACCTTCCCGGGGTCGCCATTTGAGCTTGCATACTGTATGCCGCCCCACGTCATGCCACCAACGACAGCCACCATCACTATTCCAGCTAGCAGCTTGATGGTTGGGTTGACGTACGCCCCAAAAAAGCACGTTTTCGCGTCTTTTGCGTAGCCTTTTGGGCAGCAGACTTTGTCTGCATTTGGGACCTTACCCTTAGGGTTATTGAGGTGCTCTTCGGTGGCCGAGTCGCAGTCAACTGGTGCGGCGCTAACTGGCGTCGCAAATGCCAGCGCCCCGGCACAAAACACCGTCGTCACCGCAAAAACCAAAGCCACCCGGCGCAAAAACTGTTTCATATACTACAACTATACTGTAAACGCTTGTGTCTGTACAAGTTCTAGGGCGCAGAACTCCGCCACCAGATACCGTTCAACTTTACGCGGCATGAAATAGCAGGCAACTGCCGTCTTTGCACTGGTAAAATCAAACGCTTTCGTGTTAAATATAACGTATAAAGCATAGGCAGTATGTCTGAAGAACCATGAAACATAAACTGAAGCTATCACTTTGGGCGCTAGGTATCCTCGTGCTCGTCATGTCGCAGCTATTCGCGCTAGCACCGGTACCGCACGCATCCGCCGCCAGTCTAGGCGTTGATGACATAATTGGTAAGGTTCGACAAAATAGTGTGTATACTGCGTTCCATTCATGCCTCTTGAAAGCCGGTAATGACTTTGCTGGCTTTACCACGGTACCAAGCGAAACGTCGCTGTCAATCAGCAACAGCGCCTGGGATGGAATTGACGCTACCGTCGGTTGGGTTGCCGATGATGCGGCGGGTGACGGCAAAATCAAATGTTGGGGTCTAGCCGGTATGTGGTACTCGATTGCCGGTTATCAAAACACTGGCGAAATGTACACCGATCTCGGTTTAACACGAACAACAAGGCAGATAACCAACGGCACCACAACAGCAACCCAGGAAAGATGGGAGCTGAACAGACTAAATCCTGGTGATTTGGCAAAGAATCTTACAACTATAGCTTCGGCAAAAGGCATAAGCGTATCACCATATAGCAAATACTTTCAATCCTTAGCTGCATTAGAGGCAACCAGAGGGTGTGGCTTAACCCTTACCGATGGAGCAACTTCAGGCTCAAACTCTATAGCCGTCGTTAGCAAAACAGGGGAATTAGCTTATAAATCTTTCGGCCAGACTTCGCAGACTTCAAATAACGCAGGAAATGTAAACCCATACCAGACAACTACGAGCGTCGACATTAAACAGGTTGCGGCATACCCAGATCTCACAACATCAGTAGACGGGCCAACAGTTACGTGTAAGTCTATAATTAGCTACCTTAAAACTACGGCCGACGCTCAAAAAATCAGTGGAGGCCTGGCAAATGCGCGCATCGCCAATACGATAGCTGCTGCACAAAGTGCTATTTGTGGGCAGATTGACCTAAGCGCCAAAGAAAAAGCAGACAATAGCTGCGAAGTTGCTTTCGGTGGCTATCTTAAGGTCTGCATCAATCAATATTATACTAATTATAATGGCAGCGGGACACCGACGCCCATAAGTCGCTCCCAACCATTTGACCCTACTGTGGTTGCAACATGCGTTGAGGCCAAAGCAAAAAAGGGCGGCTACAACATCTCGGTCGATAGCATTGCTGCCGTACTCACTGACGCACAAGCCCAGGCCACACCCGCCGACACAGCGCCGAACCGCACCGACGACCCGTGCTCGGTACTAACAAATGACATCCCAATGCGTTGGTTGGCTTGCTCGATACTCACTATTGGAGCAGACCTAGCCCACACCTTTTACTCAATCATACAAGACCTGCTGTATACGCCAGCCGAAGAAACCTTTAAAAGTATAGGCCCTGCGTTTCGGACATTCCGCCTTTTTGGCATGGCCTTAATCGTTATAACAGGCCTTATCATGATTATCGCCCAAGCAACCGGTAGTGACTTCTTCGATGCCTACACGGTCAAAAAGGTACTCCCCAAGCTGGGCATCGCGCTTATCGGCATCGCGCTCGCACTACCACTCCTGCGATTTGCCGTTGAGCTCACTAACAACACCGGGTTCCTGGTGGGTGATTTCATCGCCAATGTAGATGGCGGGAAAAACGGAGGAGTTGCCGCAACGGGGAGCAATGTTGGCGGTGCAGCGGTTATCGGGCTCGTAACAACTGGCGTCGGTGTAGTCGCAACTGCTATTTACGGCCTTTCAATCCTCAGTTTTATCCTGGGTATCGCGCTCTCTCTTATTGTCGGCGCAGTCACCCTGGCCCTCAGGCAGCTTGTCATTGTCGTGCTCATCTTGCTAGCCCCGCTGGCTATCGCCTCATACGTCTTGCCTGGCACCGAAAAGCTGTGGAAGTTTTGGAAAAACACGCTCCTTACCACGCTCATTATGTTCCCTATAGTCATGCTCTTTTTGAAGTCTGGCGTACTGATGGCGAGCATATTTGGCAGCATGGATGGGGCGTTTAGCGGCCTCATGGCAGCCATAGTCTATTTTGCGCCGTACTTTATGATACCCTTTGCCTTCAAGCTCTCTGGCGGGCTCCTGGGCGGTGCCTATGGCATGCTCAACGAACGCACCAAAGGCGCCCGCGGCGTGCTGCGCGGCTGGCGCCAAAGCACCTCTAAGCGACGCGTCGCCGACTATAAAGCGGGCAGAAAAGAAGGTCCGAAGATATTTGGTAGAGACTTAATCGGTGGGGCAATCAGTAGAGGCGCATCGGTTTACGAAGGTAGTCTAAGCATGACGGCAGCAGGGCAGAGGCGTTACTCCCGCTATCTGCAGAAACACCGACAGGACGAAGCAAAGAAAGGCGTGCAAGCTGATGCTAGCTATGGCACAGGCGACACAGACGCCACCGCAATCGCCCAACACGCTACAAGCCGTAAAGATTTCGTAGACCAATTCGTTGCGAAACATAAGGGAAATGCGAGATACGGCGGAACTGCAGAGGGCGCTCGTAGCGCGGCATATGAATCAATGGCTCGATTAGAGGGTAGCCTTGGGGCCGATATGGGTACAAGACAGATGCAAATTGCAGCCAACCGTGGGATTGTCGCAGCCGACAATACGTCGTACTATGACTCAGATGAACGCAGGACAGATTATAAAGGGCTCTTTGGTGACGTTGCGCAACAGGTAGCGAGAGGTAACATATCATTTTATGAAGGTATGGGTCTTATCCGCGAAAATAAAAACCGTGCAGATATGTCTGCCTTTAGCTCAGGCCAAACCATCGAGATGCTACAAACAGCAATTGACAACGGCAATAATGGGATTGGCTACACCTTAACAGACGAACAAGTCGAAAGAGCAGAACAATATGCCGCGAGCGGCACCGGAGCACAGCAGCTGAATTTTGGGAACCCACGAGTCGCAAACTCAATGTCAAAAGTGATAGACAAGTCGTTGCGTAGGATTTCCAATGGCGAAGCTATTGCCCAAGACAAGGAAACTACAGAAAAACAAGAAAAACTAATAGCGAAAAAAGCAGAAGCCTCATTTAAAGCTGCCGAGATGTCGGACACGCCCATAAGCATGGAGCAGGCGGTTTCTGACGCACGAGACGAAGTTGAAACACAAACATACCTCGAGCAGTACTCCAAAGTTGCAAATATTGAAGATAATTTGCAGGCAGCGATTCCGGAAGTTCAACATATCGTAAGCACTGAGTTACTCGGCCAAAAAGTCAAAGTGTCAGATATGAAACCAAAATACCGTGACCTAATTGGAATCAAGCCGGACGAAACAGAACTGACACACATTGAAATAGCCAAAAGACTAGCGAATAGCGGTAAGTTTGCAACATTACGAAAAGATTATGGCACGCAGGAGGAAAACATTGCCTCAAAATTGGCATCCAGGAAAGCTGAAATCGACGCAGCGCAGAACGAATACAACATTTAGTTAATTTGATATCAGACGACCCGAGCCTAGTGAAACGGCTAATGTTGGGGCATGGATATTATTTCTGACGCCATCGTCTGGCTGGCTACCATTATTTTTTAAGCCTTGGTCGCATACTTCTGCGACGTCGCCGTGCGTCGGCTAGAGCCTCTTTGGCGGCAGCCTGAGTGGCGGCGGCCTCTGCGGCTGCCCAGGCTGCCGCTCTTCTGTGGTTAGCCTGAACAACATGGTGAGCTTGATTTAACCCAGATGGCAATAACTCCGGTACCCCTGGGTCATTTTCAGGAGTTACCGCAACATCCCGTCCGATAACCATATCTATCGCAGAACACACGGGCCCAATCTCGTCTCGTAGCATACCGCGTGGATGCCGGAGCATTTTATTGCTCCATTTCTTTTGCAATTCAGGCAATGGGCGTAAGTCATTTACTGTTAGACCACTAAGACCGTTCGATGGGTCAAAGCTATCGGGAGGCGTAAAAAAATCTATCGTGAATTCTTCAAAATCTCGTTCCTTGTCGGCTGAGCGTATTTTACCCGCTATCGCTTTTGGGTTTGTTTCGCATAAGGCATTGTAATCCGCACCCTGTAATCTCTTTGTTGCGACAACAACTAATGGGCGCCTGGCCCCGTCCGCATCGACTACTTCAATTAATCGCGGCCCGGACAAAACATACACGTCACTTTTCCCGTGCCTCCAGACCATTACAGAATCTAGATTGTCTATCGTGCCTCGCTGATCACGAGCAGCAACTCTAAGCGCGGATTTTGAAGTAAAAATATCAGCTGCAGTTATGAATTTGACGGAAGAACTAGGTACATTCGGCATCAGATTTTCGGAAAAAGCGTTAGCGTGTTCACTATAGAAGCTTTTGAGCTGATTTTGATGAGCAACTATTTTATTTATGGCTTCTTGATTGCCCGAAAGATGTTCATTTCGCTCAGCTAGTGCAGCATCTACCCTAGCTTGTCGTTCGGGCGATTTAAAGCCCAAAGCTCGCACATCATAGACCCTGACTGGTTCTGGCTGCATTTCATTTGCAAGGGGTGTCCTAATTGTTGGCTCGTCATCCGGGTTAGGCGGCTGCTGGCGGGCCGCTTCTTCTTCGGCAGCTTGTTGCACAGCGGCCCCTTCGGCAGCTCGTTTTGCATCGGCCCTATTTTTGGCCTCCCTAAGCGCGGCATATTGCTTTGCGCTCTTTTTTTCCTCACTGTCACCATCAAAAACCTCACCAAGAAAACTCTCGCCAGAATTGCCCAGCTCTTCGTTCGTGGGCTCTACGGTCGGTGGCGAATCAGGACCTTGGGACTCCTCGGGTAGTGCTGCCCATTCTGGGGGTTGCACAGCAGGCGGCAGCCCCGTCTCGTCGGGCTCGCGGGGCGGTTCAGCTTGTTTTCTATGACCGTAAAGCCCTAGCCATGTTGCAGCACGTTTAAGCGGCGGTAGAGTTTCATCAATCGGCAGGCGTGTGGTTGGATCACTGCCGTCAAGCCCAAACCAACGAGCAATTCTACCTCCTCTTGATGTTGGCTCCTGAATAATTGAGGGTGCGTCGTCCTGATTTGGTAGTTGGTTTTGCTTAACCAAAGATGCTGCGGGTGAATTAGCAGTTGCTGAGCTCGGAGGTCTTGCGGGTGATGAAATATGCTCCCATGGGGCGCCACCAGTCTTTATACTAGCAACGGGTACAAACTTACCAGTAGATTTGGTGGTGAGGGGGTGCTCGGGCAGCCATCCCGCTCCTGGCTCTTGCTCACCAGCACTTGCAGCCGACACGGCAGCGCGTGCCGCTGCCTTAGCATCTGCTTGCGCCTGTTGGTCCCAGGCCTGTGGTTGAGACTCGGGCGAAACAACACCTACTGTTTGAGGCTCAGCGGCGACTCCAGACTCGGCATTGCCAGTGGGCGGGAAAGCATCTGGCCATAGGTTAGGAGAACTGGGTGCGGTCGGGGAAGCTTCATGTGATTGCATAATATAAATATATTACATCATGTTTGTGTTTTTTGCAATAGGCTTATGCTGTCGTTGTGCATT
>CAYZFT010000017.1:0-18452 GCA_964477925.1 uncultured Candidatus Saccharibacteria bacterium | reverse complement strand
ATATATAGAATTCGGGGCTGAAGGTTTGGTAAGAGATGATGCTATTTATGATGTAGGCTCAGTTAAGCTAACCGAGCTAGGTAGTGATCCAATCAATAATTGTGGCATAAGTTCGCCCAAGACTAAAGAAGTGACCCTTACCTATGAAGTAGAGGGTAACAGCTGTGAGGTTATACGATTTTATTCCAAAGAACTACAAAGTGCTAATAGCTGGGTAGCATGCAAAGCAGATGGTATCTCGTATAACAGGGGGAGGGGCGAGGACCTATACAGGGTTAACCCTCACACTGGCAGCAGTAGTACGTATTTAGATGAGTATAATCGGTCACTTCAAGATTCGAAGGTTAAACCTATACACCTTGGAGAATACTATTATATCCCCGTTTTTGGAGAAGGTAGTTCGTGCTTATCAAAGGACGTTTCGACTGAAATAATTAAACATGCCAATAAAGCCTATCAAAATTATCAGAAGGCTGTTGAATCTTTGCGCTAGTATTTGAACTACTGACAAGATTCGAGAGGTAAAACCCAGCGGCTCGGGGTTCTCAGTAGTCTCCTAATTTGATATCAGCTTATCATGGGTTTCACTGCTCAACTTAGGAGTGCTACTATTTGATTATGCACGGCCGATCCATTGGTAGCCACAAAGTCAGCCGACCTGCCATCTGTAGATGCTCCCCCGAAGTCGGTAATTTTACCACCCGCCTCACTTACAATAATCTTGGCGGCTACATAATCTTCTAGGTCACCCTCTTTACTAATGACTACCTCAATCCGCCCAGACGCCAACAAGCAATAGTCATAGGCGGGCGCCCAATTATCTAGCAACCGCTTAACACCCATATCACGAAGTTGACGTTTAACATTGCCAGAGTATTCGCGTGGGGTATGATACCCACAGGTGTAACTCACAGTCGCTCGCGAAATATCGCTCTCACCATTTACGTGAATTTGCGTGCCATTTAAAAATGCACCCTTGCCCTTTTCAGCAAAGTACACTTGGTCGAGAATAGGGTTATAGATGACTCCAAGAGTAGTTTCATCACCTTTTAGCACACCAATACTAACAGCAAAATTTGGTAATCCTAACACAAAGTTATTTGTGCCATCAAGTGGGTCGACAACGAATGTGGAGTCAGAACCTTTGTCTATATAACCACTTTCTTCCGCATATATATTCACCAGTGGGTATCTCTTCTGCAAGGTAGCAATAATTGCCTGCTCAGACTCAACATCAGCTTTGGTGCGTAAATCTCCTGCAATAGATTTTTGCTCGGCCTCGAGCACTTTCCCAAAATACCCTCGCACCACATCACCGCCAGCACGAGCAGCTTCAACCACATCTGAAATCTGTATATTCATGCGTATAGCATAGCTGAACACCAAGCAATCCACAGGGCTGTGTCGGCTAAAAAATAAGACCGCGTTTGGGTACGGTCATATATCAAATTTGCAATTGTAGTGCTGGGGGCTGGCGTGATTAGCCCTGAAAAAGATTCAAGGTGGGTACTCGCACGCGTCGACCACAGTCAACGACAAATATTGAGTTCCCATATGATTAGTATTCAGATAATCATATACCAGCGTCCCGACGAATCAGGATTTGCCCCAGCCCTTACAGTATACCGCACTCGAGCTTGCTAACGCACGCCGAGTAGGCCAAGGAAAAACGCGTTGAGGCTGCCAAGAAAGCCTCCAAAGCCACCCATAAGCACAAGTCCAAAGATGATGAAAAAACCGTACGGCTCAATCTGGTCCATCACCCGCTGCGCTGACTCGGGCAAAAAGGCATAGAGCACCCGCGATCCATCAAGCGGAGGTATGGGGATGAGGTTAAAAACAAACAAACCTACATTGAGCTGCAAAAAAATTAGCGCAAACGTTAATGCGAGCGAACCGGGTGCCAAATTGTGAGCTACGAGTGACGCAACTGCGGCAAGCACCAGGTTTGATAATGGGCCAGCAAAAGCCAGCAGCGCAACGCCCTTCTCCTGGTAGCGCACACGCCACGGGGTAAAAGGTACTGGCTTTGCGGCTAAAATGGGCGTTTGGAATAAGAGAAGCGTAACAAGTGGTAGCAACACTGTCATGACTGGGTCAATGTGGTTCAGTGGGTTGAGTGATATACGGCCTTCATCGTGCGCAGTTGTATCGCCAAGCTTAAAGCCAACCCACGCATGCATGAACTCGTGAACAGTCATGGCAATAATAAGCGCCACAAACAGCATAATTATAGAGGCAATCGAGTATGATCCCATCATCGTAGATACAGTATACCATCTGACCTGCGGCCACATTTAAAAAATCTACCTTACCCGTGTCATGCTGAACTTGATTCAGCATCCCGTCGTAGCAAGAACTGTTTTAACCTTCAACGAGACCCTGAAATAAATTCAGGGTGACAAAAGTAACTGCGGGCCAGGTATACCACCCTCGAAACATCCAACTTACCCTCTGTGCACCTCTGCTAGTGCTGTCCTCTCGACCAATCCGCTGTACAGCGAAGGAGGGGTCTTTTAGGGATGGAAGGATGTTTCGCCCGCTTTACAGCGGGCTCAACATGACAATGGCTATGGTGTTAGCGGCAAAAGAAAAACCGCGGACTTGCCGCGGCCTACTGTGACACTTCGAATTGCCTTACGCCGGGATGAGACCCTTTTTCTTGAGCGTACGAATAGCCTGGGTGCTAATCTTGAGCTTGACCTTTTTGCCATCGACTTCAATGGTTTTATTTTGAAGATTGGGCTTCCAGACCTTCTTGGTGTGGCGTTGGCTAAAGCTGACATTGCTGCCGTACTGCTTGCCTTTACCGGTGAGTTCACACTTTTGCATTATTGTAGTTCTCCTAATTCAGAAGTTAATTGTACAGACAATAGGGGTAGAAGTCAACCCGGCGAGCTTATGATTTTTCAAGAACAATGAGCTGCGTGGTGTCGGTAGCCTCGGCGGGCTTAAACTGAAATTTTTTGACTGTTTCTTTTGGCTCGATGCCGATATTTTTGAGCGCATTCTCGAGTGATTGCTGTGGCACTTCATAGGACAACGCCGAGTCATCATAATGGGTTGGCACAACAATCTTGGGCTCAACCTGCTTAATTACCTGGAGCGCCCCCGTTGGGTCAAGTGTGTAGCCATTGCCGCCAACCGGCACAATCATGATGTCGACCAAACCGATGTCTTCGAGTTTTGCTTCTGATAGTTTAGGATAAACGTGGCCGGTCACGAGCACGCGTACGTCACCAGCGGTTATCTTATACATCACTGCGCTTCGTTCAGTTTCGCCGTCCATGTGCGCGCGGGCCTGCATACCATGAATCGATATACCACTAATCTCATACTCACCAGGCAGGTCAATTGTCATCTTGGCCTTAGCGACTGGCTCGTGCGCAAACGTAAATAGACAAACATCACCGTCACGCACAATCGACTTTGCACCGAGCGATTCGAGGTTATCGTCAATCACCAAACGGATTTGCTTGGTGGCGATAACAACGCAGTTTGCCCCATAAAATTGTATGTCCATAGTAACTCCTTACCCTAGTATACCGACTTTATCGACTAAGATTTGCTTTTTAGAAAGCAGCACGTTTGTCGCAAAGCGATCTTTGATTGTTAAACGATAATTAAAATCATCGAGCGAGAAGACGGTGTAGCGCAGCTCTTTTCCCTCTTGTTCCTCGAGCTCACTGACGTATTTTTGCACGGCATTGTTGTTGACCTCGCCAATAATGAGAATGTCGACACCGCTTACTTCGTCGCGTGTGAACTGCCCCATGAGTGCGGCCGCTTCTATATTGCCCAACGCCTTCAGGTCGCTCGCCTCCTCTGCCGCAGTTGCGACTTCGGGTTTAGTAGCCGCCTTGGCGCCACGCTTCGTTTTAGTTGGGGCTTTGCCACCAAACAGCTCCGAGAGTGGTGCAAAATACTCGTACTTTTGGTTGACCTCATAATAGACTTTGTTGTTACTCGTGTCGCTTGTGATGATGCCGATGCTGAGTAAGTTAGCGAGCTCGCGGCGGACTGAGTTGATCTGCTCTTCGACCTTGCGAGTAATCTCACGTACATAGAATGACCGATTGGGGTTGCCATAAAACAGCTGCAGCAGCTTGACGCGTGTTTTGGAACCAAAGAGTTGTTCTATCATGTACCGTACCTCCCGCATGAACATTAGTGTTCAATACTGCCTATATTGTAGCAGAGTTCTTGTTGAACAATAACCTTATTTGTTCAAAAATGTTGTCACTAGGTCTACGGCCTGTTCTCTGTTATCGAGCCAGCGAATAACATTTTGGTAGATACTGCGCCGAAACCACGTACGTTGTTTTTTGGCAAGACGCATATCGTTGCGCACAAAATCGGCCTTTGCTTGTTCGAGCGTGCAAGCGCCCTTTAGGTACGGCACAAACGCTCTGTAGCCTGGAGCATTGAGCCCGGGCGCGTCCTCACCATACCGCGCCACTAGCATCGACAGCTCATCGATGAATCCAGCTACAACCATAGCTTCGACTCGAGCTGTTATTCGCGATTTAAGTACTTCCCTATCAGTGCGTAAACCGAGCACGAGCGTGTTTGGCCGCAGGTCACTGCGCGCAGAAACCATACCCGCCGTTTCAATCACACGCACAAGATACCGTTTATTATGACTATTCTCAGGCATCGCAAAACCGCGTTTTACTATCTCGGTTTGGAGTTCTTCGATACTCAGCCGCTCAAGCTCGGCCCGTAACACAAGGTCTGGCTCGCTACGAAACTTAAGATTAAATAGCAGCGAGTCGATGTAAAGCCCCGTGCCGCCAACCACGATGGGCACCCCGCCGCGAGCAATAGTCTCACCTATCGCTTGCCTTGCACGTGTCTGAAATTGCGCGACACTAAACATCTCGCCCGGTTCGACCACGTCAAGCAAATGATGTGGGATGCGCCCACGTTCGTCGCTCGTCGGTTTAGCCGTGCCAATATCCATACCTTTGTAAATCGTCCGCGAATCGGCACAGATAATTTCACCGCCGAATTGTTCGGCAAGATTGAGCCCTAGAGCTGACTTGCCCGAGGCAGTCTCACCCAATAGCACGATGAGTGGTGACATTACGACGACTCACCTTTCGCTGGGGGCCACCAGATGAGCATAGCCACATCAACCTGCAACGCGCCAGAAACATGTACGTCTTCAGCGCGCAAATGCTCAGCATGGGCCCGTCTCCCGCCTGGGTAGCCAGCAGCTAACCCACCTGCCTTGTTAACAACTCGCTGCCACGGCAATGCCGGGTCTCCAAAGTGAGCAATGCCGCCAACCACCCGTGCAGCCTGCGGGTTACCACACAGCGCCGCGAGTTGACCATAGGTCATAACGCGCCCCTTCGGAATCTGCGCCACCAACGTCTCGACGTGCACTCGAAAGTCTTGCTTATTCCCTGATTGCATCAAAATACCGCCCCACTTCTAACCAACTGCTACAGCGCGCAACCCCTTTAGGCAATCGGGCGACTTGGTTCCACCTGTAGTCACCAAAAAGGACTGCTTTGAGCCCTGCCTCAGCCGCACCAAAGCAGTGTTTAGGCTGGTCATCTATAAGATAGTTTGCACCAATCTCAATCACTAAATCTTTTTTGGTCTTTTTCAGAGCTTCCGCGCCATGTTTACCATCGAAAAATCCAGTAAAATACACGCCGCTAAACAGCCCTGCGTAATGTCGCTCTAGCCAGCTCTCTGTTATGCTCCTAACGACCTCACGTCGAGATGTGGCTATAACCAGCGCGTAGCTCTTGTGTAGTTTAGTAAGTACGCTCAGAGCATCCTTTTTGTGCATGAACCCATCAAACACGCCGTCGCTATGAAACAGCTCGGCTCGTCGCCGGGTTTCTTCGAGCTCAGTGCCCCAAACCCTGTTCCAATCCTCGTCAAAATCATCTGCCGTCAGCTTGGTCCCCCAGGTTGCGTTGCTAAAATCAGCAAAAGCTTGAGCATTATTTGTCAGTACGTCATCGAGATCTACGGCGATAATTGGTTTCTGCATTCGTAATAGTTATTAAATTAGCGTTCCTATCTTAGGTTGAACGATCTGAAGATTTAAAGACTTGTTTTACTCGTACGGCTTGTGGCTTCATTGGCAACCGTACCGAAAAATTCTGCCGATGTGTAAGGTTTAACTACTTCCGCAACGGCCATGTCATTACGTATGCGAGGCGTCAGTTCGCCACCGGCGACTTCTTTTTCGCCAACTACTATTGTGTATGGCACCTTCGAGAGCTCAGCTGCTCGGATTTTCTTACCAACCGATTCATTACTGTTGTCAACCGTGATGCGCAAACCGAGCACACGACCCTGTTGCTGTAGGCCGGTTACGAAATCTAGCGTTGCCTGCTCTTGGTTGACACTGACTACTCGAACCTGCTCAGGAGCACACCACACTGGGAACTTGCCGGCCACATGCTCGATATAGACACTCAAGAAGCGCTCGTGTGAACCCATGACAGCACAGTGCAACATGACGATGCGTTCATCTGCACCATCTTCGTTTGTGCACGTAAGGTCGAACCCCTCGGGCTGGTTAAAGTCGAGCTGGATTGTAGCTAACTGGTGCTCACGGCCAATGGCGTCCTTTGCCATAAAATCAACCTTAGGACCATAGAACGCCGCCTCACCAACACCGTCAACGTAGTCATCACCCACCTTATTTTCGATGATGTTGCGTAGCTGCTTCACGGTCGATTGCCACTTTTCTTCACTTCCCGTGTACCCTGCCATGTTGGCCGGGTCATGCGTCGACAGTCTGACGCGGAATTTTTCAAAGCCGCACACTCCATAAAACGTCTCAATCACGTTCCAAAGGCTAGCTACTTCTTCTTCGACCTGATTTGTTCGGCAGAAAACATGTGCATCATCTTGTGTAATCGCACGAACGCGACTCAGCCCCCCGAGCTCACCACTTTGCTCGTCGCGGTACACCATTGTTGTATCGCGGTAGCGAACTGGTAGGTCACGGTAACTTCGGGGTTGTGATGCGTAAATCTGCGTATGATGCGGGCAATTCATGGGTTTCATAGCAAACTCATGGCCTTCCCTCGTCGTGATACGGAAAAGTTCATCCTTAAACTTCGCCCAGTGGCCACTTCGCTCATACAAATCTTTTTTGGTGATATGGGGAATAGAAACTTGCTGGAAACCGGCCTCCTCGCGCAGCTCCTGTACGAATGCATCAAGCTTGTTCTTGAGTATTGTCCCACGCGGTGTCCAAAGTGGTAAACCCTGCCCGACTAAATCTGAGAAAACAAACAAATCAAGCTCCTGACCAAGCTTGCGGTGGTCGCGCTTTTTGGCTTCCTCGAGCATGTTCAGGTACTCACGCAGTTCTTTCGGGGTTGCAAATGCCACGCCGTAGACTCGTTGCATCTGTGGGTTTGACTCTTTACCCCGCCAGTACGCACCAGCGACACGCATAAGCTTAAACGCACCGACCTTATCGGTCGATTCTACGTGGGGTCCGCGGCACAGGTCGGTAAAGTCACCATTCGTATAAAAACTCACTTCCGTGACAGTCTGTGCTGAAGTTGCGCCCAAAATGCCTGCTGGCAGACCCATCATAGTCGTGTCGAGGTCTTTAGCAAGGGTTGTGCCCTCTCGCTTGAGGTCGTTGAGTAACTCAATCTTATATGGCTGATGTGACTCGTGCGCCCATGCCAGTGCCTCATCAACTGGCTTCGTGCTGCGCTCAAATGGTTGCTTCGCGCCTATGACTACACGCATTTCTGCCTCTATACGCTCAAAGTCGGCTTCACTCAGCTTCGTCTCACCCAAGTCAACATCATAGTAAAACCCATTTTCAACCACTGGCCCAACGCCCAGTTTCACATCTGGCCAGATGTGTTGGATAGCCGTCGCCATAATGTGTGCCAACGAGTGCCGCATCGCGTATAGTTTGTCATCCTGGTCTGCCATATACCCTATCCTTTTCTTGCCACAATGTGCCAAGTTACTATTTTGGTACTAAAAAAACACGCCCCCTGAACATACTATCGTCCATTAGCGTGCTTGGGTCCTTCGTAGCTTTTTAAGCGAAAAAGGAGGTTCCACCTAAGCGTTTACTCTTGCGACTACGGTTATCGTACCTTGTCGCCACACATACGAGGCTCGGTAGTTGGTGAATCCACCTCATTGCCTACTGCATACTATAGCACTTGCGTACAAATAAAAAAATCGGACGCTCTCGCAAATACGTCCGATCTTTCATGTGTGGTTAAAACCTCTCGGCAAAACCTCACCTCACAAGCTAGTATAGACTACCTAGTACTATTATGCTAGTACTTTTTGCGTATTTTGTATTTCAGACTGTGGAAAAGTGGATAACCTCATAATAACCTCTTATACCATCAAGGGTATATTGCCTCACGGCCGTTACCTGCACTGTCATAGTTTTCTATGACATGTTTAGCCGTATACCTAACCGGCGACCTATAGAAACCCATAGTGGCTCTAATTATAGTGTCGCAAAATGAAAACCCAGCCCTATTACAGGCTGGGACATTGTCTTATGAAAAGGGGTTACCTCTATGCAGTTCGCAACCGGCGCACACGAGAAACTCGTTTTACGCTGGGGAGTTCTTCATAAAACAACTGAAAGCTCTGAAGCGAGCTACGTTGTTTGGTACTCACCAAAACACCTCGTTTAACTTGGCAATGGTAGCAGGCCTAACCTATTCATGTCAACCCCTACAGCTTTTTATGCTTGCCATTAACAGAGGTAATTTTAGTAAAATAACTTGCATATTTTGCCCGACTTCGTTATAGTCGTATGCAGCCTACCGCGCACATCGCGGGCGATTAGCTCATTTGGCTAGAGCGCCACATTGACGTTGTGGAGGTGATAGGTTCGAATCCTATATCGCCCACCAGAGTAAATACCCCTTATCGCGAGGGGTATTTTCTTTATCATCAATAGCCCAATAACAAGGTATTTGTAACCTTTTCCCCACTATTATGATAGTTATCCACTAGCTTTTTCGTCAGCGTCATGTCAATATGTAGACATGGTTTGTATATATTGCAGTGCAAAAACACTCGTAACTAATTCTAGGGCCCAAAAACGCCTGGGGGCTACTTGGCGCCGCAGAGCTTGCGAGAACTGCAAGGCAGTCTTCACGACCATCGAGGCTCCCGACTTGAACGGAAGCTTGCGCGTGCGATTCGCCGATGGCTCTCTAAGGCCCTTTGAGCGTGACAAGCTGTTCGTGAGCATTGTTCAGTCACTTGGGCACCGTAGCGACGCTGTGACGACGGCAAGCGCCCTAACCGATACCATTACCGCCAATACACTAAAAACGGCTCAGGGGGCCATAGTCGAGCGTACAAGTATCGTCGGTGAAGCCCTGCTGGCACTGCAACGCTTTGACCAAGTATCGGCAACCTATTACGCCGCTTATCATAACCTGAGTTCGACATAACAGTCGACCTCAGGGGGGCAGGCTCGGTCACCCCTAAAGGCGCTGCTGTCGCAGCGCTTCTGGCGACAAGTGAGAAGATGCGCGGGTTTTTATGTCGAGCTGAGGTTATCATAAACTTTAAACAAGAGGCCCGCGTCCTGGCCCACGGTCACTTTGTCCCCCTAGACATGTTTCAGGGGTTCATTAGAACTGCCTATCTAGTACTATGAGATGCTGAAACAAGTTCGGCATGACAGGCGTAGACGTTGATATTTGTGAAAGAGTGGCTGCGGGTTAGGCCAGCACTATTATCAACCTACTAGGCTAGGTTTTGGCCCGTACTTTACCGTAAGAGGAGGCGCCGACGACAGCCTTTTCTGTCACGTCAAATTTTGACAGGTACCGTCGAAACATTAGCCGTGTTTGCGAGTTAAGCGCTGCAACCGAGTTGTACATGATTGTCGTAATCGGCAAATACACCCACTGCAGTACCATAAAGATTGTGCGGTGATGCTTGTAACGCACCGGCTTGGGGGGTAATGTCTTGAGTGCGAGGAACATCATGGCGAACAGTGAGATAAGCGCAACAGTCTGTACGCGACTAACAATGATTGGCAACTCGACGGCCGTATAATTTTTGTTACTGAACAGTCCCGGTATAAACCCACCGAACAGCACCAGCAAAGAGCCAACAGCCCAAGTGATATGCCCCTCAAAAAGGCGCCAGAGCTTCGCGAAAATATCAATCTTAGATATCTTGTTGGCTGTTAATAAACCTTTCTGCGCAACATACGCGACGTCCGAAGCCCCGTAGGTCCAACGACGCAGCTGGATAAATTGCGCCATGATGGTTTTGCCCCATGACTCTGATAGCACCGCATCTTGGTAGATTGGCACATGTAACGGTAACACACGGTAGCGCCCATCAAACGCAAAATACGACCGCCAGAACTGATGCCCATCCTCGACGATTGTGCGCACGCTCCAAAAATCGGTCTTGATAAGCGCAGCCATTGGCTGCGCATGTGATGAAAAATTGCGCAGCGCATGCAGACGCAGTGACACAACGAGATTAAAGATAGAATTGCCCGTGGCGATGACCCGCGACGGTGCCGGAGCATCCCATATGTTATTGGTATAGAGCGATACGGGTTGGTATGATGCGTGCAATGGGTCGGGCGCAACGAGGTAAGTATAGGTTAGAACGTTGAGGTAATTTGCGTCTGGATGGTTGTCGGCATCAAGCGTCGTCACCATAACACGCTCGGGTTCGATGTTGTGCGCCAGAAGATACGATTGGAGCACGCGCGCGGCATAGGTAATATTACCGCCCTTTCCAATCACCTCGCCTGGCAAATCTGAGGGATGCCCAACGGCAAAAGCGTTCATAAATTTAGCCTTATACTTTGTCACTAAGCGCTTGGCTTGCGCTTCGTACTGCTCTCCTGCCCGCTCCTCATATGCGAGTATGAAAATGACCTGCTCCATATTGAAGTCAGAGGCGATGATTGACTCAATCGTCGGCTCAAGTACCTCACGGGACTCTTTATATGTCGCCACAATTATAGCGTGGACTACTTGGTTGGATGGCATAAGCAGTGGCTGAGCCTGCAAGCGCTTGAGTACTTTTTTGTGCCATTCCGGTCGTTTTGCATGGGGGCTAAACGTACCCTCGTCCAGTTCTTCGACCATACGGCGCCATGGCATTTTTTGGTGGCTCCGCATAATATAGTAGCCCTGCATGGCCCGTGTCGTGCTCGACATGGCTCGGACAAACCCCATGAGCAAATAAATGAGCACAAATAAAGCGGCAAAACGTACATCAATCATACTTAGCACGAACGGTAGTGCCAACATCGACCAGCTCACCGCACCGGGCAATATTTCGAACACACGATACCACCCGTGTCGGTCTGCTTCATAGGGAATCTCGATATCGGTCATGAGCGTATAACGAGTAAAATATTACTAACCGCAAGCAAAAATGCGAGTAACACTAGCGTGAGGGTCAAAACCACCAGAGATAATTCTCGACGAATGCGGTAGACGCGGTATGCAAGAACCATTCCAAGGGTATACATGCCAACAGCAGCAACCACAAAACCCAAGATATCCCACGCAGTGCCAGGTACACTGAAGCCACCGGCCGCAAAGTCAGGGGCATTGGGCAGCGAGCGAAACTGTGACACGAAAATGACTTTATCGCGCGCGGCATTTAATCGAAGCAGTATAACAACGCCCGAAAGTAACATTAAGAACGTCTCGACACTAACAAAAAGTAGCATCGTGCGATCTTGAAGAAAATGTTTGTTCGTTGCCATAAACTAGTATGTAATTGTAGCAGGTTGAGCGCTGATAATGAAGTAGCCAGCCTATCATACCGCCAAATAAACACGCACCTATTTTTACTATCGCTAATTTACTATATACTATTCGAGAGCCTTCATTCTTAAGGTCATGCCACCTTAGCTCAGCTGGTAGAGCAGCGCACTCGTAACGCGCAGGTCAGCAGTTCGATTCTGCTAGGTGGCTCCAATGGTATCTCAAGTCTCTAAATTCAGCCACAGAGTAACTTCTCAGCGGGTGTCGTATAACGGCCATTATGTGACCTTCCCAAGGTCGAGACGGGGGTTCGACTCCCCCCACCCGCACCACTAAGTACGCTCACCTAATTGTATCGAAAATTTCTCTACTAGTCTGCCTACGAGTACTGTTTTTAGCCCATGACTACGTGGCGCTTCAATATCTGCTTGCGGGGTGTCACCGATTATAAGAACCTGCTCAGGCTTATTGAGGCAATCAAGCCCAAATAATATTCTTTTCCAAAATGAATCACTGTCTTTGTATCGCATACCTAATGTACCCGCTACAAATGGCTGAAATATGCGTGAAGTCTCTGGCAATCTCAGCGCACCACGGAGGCTACTCTCTTGCCTACCATTTTCGGTTGCAAGACTAACCGAGGGGAACCTTTCGTCTTGATATAACTCCTCCAGTTTTTTACCCGTTTCTTCAGTGGGCTGAAACAAGTGTGCCCCATATGGTATGACCGTCCCATCAACATCAAGCAATACGTGCCGTATCCCCAAAGCCGCTATTTGGTCTAGGTCAACATGTGCGAAAGAATCAAATGCCAAATCAGGCCGATAACTATTGATAATTTCCTGAGTTTGATGCTCGCAAATAACAATTCTCGAAAAAGGTGAACGTGCACCCCTCTCGGCAAGCTCGCCAAAGTTACCCATCAAGCGCAGACTTCACAAACATAATTGTATCGCTTCATTATATGTATTGTATCACATTTTTTTGTTTTGTCTACTTTTCCTATTATCTTAACACCTTAGCAACATAATAAGCAGTCATCCTACACTAAATTACCTCAACCAACCAAAGAGGCACCTACTAAGGCTTGTCGTGTTTAGAGTACAAATGTATACCACCAGTTGTACGGTGTCGTGATACCATAAGAAGTAAGCAAACGAGGGGAAATTACATTGATTGACGTACAACATGTTAGCAAAATCTATGGCAAGAAAAACGCCACGTTCACGGCGCTCGATGACGTCAGTTTTAGCATACCGAGTGGCACAACCGTCGCCATCGTCGGCAAGAGTGGCTCGGGCAAAAGCACCCTTATGCATGTCATGAGTGGGCTCGACCACGCAACGAGCGGCAGCATCGTAATCGACGATATCAATATATCCAAGATGAAGCAGAAAGAAGTCGATGCGTTTCGCAATGAAAAAATCGGCTTCATCTTTCAGTCGTTCTTCGTACAGGCCAACGAAACATGCTACCACAACACAACCTTACCGCTTGAAATAGCACAGATTTCGGGCGCAGAGCGCAAACAGCGCGTCGAAGCTGCCTTGCGGCAAGTTGAGCTCGGTGAAAAAATGCATAAAAAAGCCGCCACACTCTCGGGCGGCCAAAAGCAGCGGCTCGCGATTGCTCGCGCACTTGTCAACTCACCATCTATTGTTTTTGCCGACGAGCCCACTGGCAATCTCGACAGCACAACAGGTGAACACATCGAGAACTTACTCTTCCGCCTCAACCAGCAGTCGGGCACAACGCTCATCATCGTTACACACGACCATGAGCTCGCCAGTAAATGCGCCATGCAGATTTATCTCAAAGACGGTCGCATTGAGCGTGTCGTCAATGCTGAGGCACAAGAAAGCAAAGAGGTAGTAGCATGAAGTTGCAAGATACGTTCCGACGAGCCGGCCGCAACCTGCGTAGCGCTAAAATTCGCACTCTGCTCACTGCCCTCGCCATCGCCGTTGGGGCATTTACACTCACGCTCAGCATCGCGGCTGGCGAAGGCGCCCGACAATACGCTGATAGCCTAATCAAAAACAATATTGACCCACAGGCACTATTTATCGTCAAAGAAAAGTCTTTTTTCGAAGCTGGCAACCAAGGAGGCCTGCGTGAATTTGACGCTGATATAGCGAACTCCGCCCAAACAGGCACACAGGTAAAAATGCTCAACCAAAGTGACCTCGACAAACTAGGCGCCATGGCTGACATCGACCACTTCGTTCCAATTTATCAGCTGAGCCCGAGCTACTTAGAATTCTCCTCAAACCTAAAGAAGTACTCTGGCGCAGTGAATTACTATGATACGAGCATGCTCTATGATGTCTTAGCGGGCTCACTGCCCAAACTCGGTACACAAATTGCCGACAACGAGGCTGTCATGCCTGAGGTGTACGCCACAAAACTTGGCATAAGCCCCAAGAAACTTATTGGGTCCTCGGTAACCGTACGCTTCGCCCAGCAAGTGCCGACAGCCACCGAGGCAGAGATTCAGGCAGCCTTCCTTCGCGGCGGCAGCAGCGCAGCCCAAGCCCTGCTCACGCCCAAGACGCAAGATTACACATACACCATCCGTGCCGTTTCAAAAAAATCTGCGTTGACCTTCCAGGCTTCCCCGCAGTTGCTCGTTTCGGCCAACTCGGCGCAACTCATTAGTGAATTTCAAAATAAAGGTACATCAAATGAAGGTAAGTACTTGGGCGTTTCGGCTGTAGCCAAAGATGGGGTCGACCCTGCCACAGTCAAGAAAGAGCTCGAGGCCAAGGGCTTCGCCGCACAGACCGCAAAAGACGCCCAAAAACTGCTTTTCTCAATCGTAAACATCCTGCAAGGCATAGTCACCGGCTTTGGTGCCCTGGCACTCTTTGCCAGCGTCTTTGGCATCATTAACACGCAGTACATTTCTGTGCTCGAACGGACGCGCGAGATTGGGCTTATGAAAGCACTCGGCATGCGCGGTCGCCATGTATCACGCATGTTCCAGTTTGAAGCTGCCTGGATTGGGTTGTTTGGCGGTTTAATCGGCGCAACGCTTGCGGTTACCGCTGGTTGGTTAGCCAACCCGTCAATCAGCAACCAGTTAGGGCTCGGCGAAAGCAAGCTACTCATATTCCAACCTATCCCCATTCTCGTGCTAGTCATATCCCTCATGCTCATCGCTATGGTAGCAGGCTGGTTCCCCGCCCACAAAGCCGCCCGGCTTGACCCAATCGAGGCCCTGCGCACCGAGTAAGATGAAACACATATATAATTAAGACATCTCTCTTGCAATTCAGCCTGCAAGTTGCTACACTTACCCCTGTTGTCATCACAAATGGATACAACGGCCGTGGGCTCGTAGTGAAGTTGGCCTATCACGCCTCCCTGTCACGGAGGAGATCGCCGGTTCGAATCCGGTCGGGCCCGCCAAGAAAAAAGTCTTAGCTGTAAAGCTAGGGCTTTTTTCTTGGGCGAGCTTCAACTCGTGATACGAACCGGCGATAGCACGCTTTAGTGTGCGTAATCGCCGGTTCGGTGTAGCGCAGTGCGGCCAAGAAAGCACGAAGTATTTTCTTGGCAAGCAAGCGAAAAAGCGTAGCGCTATCCGGCCGAGCCCCTCCAAATAAAGGACGTCAGCAAAGCTGGCGTTTTTTATTTGGCTTGCCCCAGCGATTTGGAATCGGCGATGCGCGAACGAAGTGAGTCTAAATTGACGGTTCGGTGCAGCGCAGTGTAGCGCAGCCAAGAAGGTTCTAGCGAGGCTGTTGGCCCGGGGTTGGGGCGACGTCTTCTACTGGCACTGGGATTGATATGTACGTCTTCACCCTTGTCTTGGCGGCTTCAGCGGCTAGGTACGTACCAATCTCCTTAAAGCGAAATTCGATGTGTGCGGCCTTATATTTACCGGCACCATCGGCTTCGAGCAGTTTCACAATCTCGAACGATGTTGGCGTCGTAATAATAGCCGAGACTTCGCCTGGTTTTAACCGAGATAGCTCACGCACAATCACGGGCGAGACTTCCTGGCTCCCTGCCGTAATGGCCGTGTCGCCGTACTGCCCGCCATTGCCTTTAGTAGCTTGGTCGTCCGAGTATTGGCCGGCGAGCGCTGCAAAATCTCCGCCTGCCCGCACTTGCTTGAGTACCTCATTTGCCTTGGCGGCTGTTTGCCCATCGAGCGAAGCTGCCACTTTTTGTGCCAGCAGCTCTTGCCGAAGTTGCCGCCTGAGGTCGTCAATCGACCAGTCATAAAAGCGTTGAATCACACTCGCCAAATCCTTATCGCTACTCAGCCGATTCTGTGCTCGCAGCATAGTCAGTGCATCGCGAACCTCTGCATCACTTACTAAAATGCCGTTCTTGCGTGCTAATTCTTTGACGTACACGCTATCGATAACCTTTTGCATAGCCCTCGGTTTGTAGCGAGCCAGTTGCACTTTGCCAGAATCGCTCGAGAAATCTACCTGCTGCTGAGTACGATAGTAGTGCATGTAACGACGCAGCTCAAACAGATAGCTTTCATACGAGGCATAGTGTTTGCCCACTTTTGCAGCCGGAAAAGGCACAATCTGTGTCACACGGTAAGTGAACTCTGTCGTTGACTGAAGCCGATAAAGATTAATCGTTGTAGCGATAAAAAATGCGAGCAATGCCGTTACGAGCAAACCGGCCGAGACAACTACAATTTTGTGCTTTGAGTGCTCGAGTGGGTATTTAAAACGTCGCGCCCCCTTCAGCACCTCCTCGCGGTGTTCGGCCACCGTCTCGTTAGTGATACGTGGTACGTTTTGCAATGCATCTTCTGTCTGCTGCTGCAGAGTTGGCTTTTTGAAGCGTGCAGCCACAGGCGGCACAACCGCTTTTATCTGAGCGATACGTTCTTTTGCCGACAGGTGCTTCTTGGGGTCTTTCTTAGCTTTCATGAGGTTGTGCTCGCAAATTAACGGGGTTCACGGTAAGTTTAATGTCTAGCTCTCGCATAATATCAACAATTTTGCGCTGCGTTTTAGCAGGGTGATGTATGTGATGCATCGCCAAATCGCCCACGTATGTTTGCATACTAATTGTACCATAGCCGAGCAGGGTTTGCTCGACTCCAGCAATCTCATAATTGATTGATTGTATGAGGTTAAGGTTCAGGTCTGAGACATTACGATGAAAGAATCCACGCTGAGTTATCTGAATAAAGCGTTGATTGGTAACGATAAAAACACTAAAAAACCAGCTCATCCATGCCGGAAAAAACAAAAGCGTACTAAGTAGTATGCTCACGACAAAACTAAGGTAAAAAAAAGTCATTGTTGGCGGGTTCTCGGTGTTCGTAAATGTCAATATAAGCGTGTAGAGCGGCCCAACAAGTAGCCCAACCGAACCAAATATAAGCCCCTTCCGCATGACGATTGGGTGGCGACGAAAAACATACAAAACTTCCTCATCATCAAACTGATCGTCAAAGTATTTTATTACTGACGTGTTTTTTCCCGTCTCACCCTTAGTAGCCATAAGGATATTGTAGCAGATTGTGTCGGTGGCTATTAGCGTAATGCTAATTGGCTTCGCTCGTGCAACAAACCGTTCGTGGCTAGAATGGTCTTTGTGCCAAACCCGATTGGAGTGCCGTCAAGTTCGGTCATCTTGCCACCTGCTTCTTCGACAATCACCTTCAGCGCTGCGATATCCCACAGTTTGATATCTGCCTCGACCATAATGTCGATTTTTCCCTGCGCGAGTAGATGGTAGCTCCAGCAATCACCAATGCCACGCGCCCACTTAAGTTGTTCGGCAAGAGCAAGCAACTGCTCAGTTTTGCCAAGCCGCGTAAAATATTTGACTGAGCCATAGCTCATGTAGGCAGCGCCTAGCTCATTGACCGCCGAAACGTGCACTTTCTGCCCGTTGAGGTGACAGCCCTCCCCCACCTCGGCGTACAACAACTCACCAAGCACAGGCACATTGGAGACCCCCAAGATAACGTCCTCTCCGTGCATCAATGCCAGCTGCGTGCCAAACAGCCCATGATGACGTATAAAACTCTTCGTCCCGTCAATCGGGTCAATAACCCACACAAAATCACCAAGATTAAGGCTGGGTTTGTCGCCCTCTTCACCAAGTATTTTGTGCGTCGGAAAGGCGCGCGTGATATGTTCGCGTATAATCTGCTCGGCTTCTCTGTCCGCTGCGGTCACGGGCGAGTTATCCGCCTTAGTGTCAACCACTAGGTCGGTCTGATAATACTTCATGATAATCGCCTCAGCAGCTTTAACTGCTTCAAGTGCTACCTCAAGATAGTGGCTCACACAACCCCTCCTTTGCTTATTTTTTTAGCCGCTAGCATGCAGCCGTTATGGACCGCTTGTCGCAATGTATCACCTTTTAGTATGCCCGCGATAACACCGGCATTGAATGTGTCCCCCGCACCAGTCAAGTCGGCGACCGCTTCAACCCTGACCGCGTCTACATGAGCCACCCGCCCATTGTCTATGAAATATGCACCGTCACCACCGTTCTTAACGACAACGGTCAGCTGAGGAGCCTGATGCTTCAGAAGCTGCAAGCCTTCGGCGATATCGCCAACAACCCACGTTTTCAGAAACTCATCACGGCTCGGAAAATAATAATCCCCAGCAGTAACAAGTTTTTTAATGCTCTCAATCATTAAGGGCGATGCAGCGGCCGGCACCCTGCCATGGTCGACGACGATTTTTGCGCCGGCACTTTTTGCGATTTCAACTA
>CAYZFT010000016.1:0-19004 GCA_964477925.1 uncultured Candidatus Saccharibacteria bacterium | reverse complement strand
AAACAATAGTATAGCGAGCTAGAAGAGCTGCTTATTTCATTTCACACAATGAGCTGATATCTATCTTGAAGGGCTAAATTCGACTTACGCAGGAACTCCCACCAATGTTTTACATCGTGATTTGGACGTGTCGCCTGTCAAGCACTTTTTTAGCGCATGCCGCGGATTATTGAGGTCAATCTTTCGAACATCGTCAAGGTCGCGAGAACAGCCACGACGAACATTGCCCATGGCAATACGCTCCCGCCAATTAGCAAGCCAATAATCACTATCAATATGCGCGCTTCGTACGGCAAAAGACCGCCCGTAAACATGCGACTCAACCTATCATAGGAGAGCTCGTGACCGTATGTTGCGATGATAGCTTCACCTTTAGCATTTATAAACGGGATGATGAGTGATGTGCCGCACGCAATCATAGTAGCGAGCAAGATATATGCAGGCTGACCAGTCACAGCAAACAGATAGATAATACCAACATAGACAAACAGTTCTTTCACCCGCGTACTTACTGCATCGAGCAGCCCGCCAACGTCGCTGACTTTGTTCTGCAAACGCGCAAGTTCGCCGTCAAGTGTGTCGAGCAGGCTCAAAACAATGAGCATGCCAGCGGCCCAAACTAAATGATTTGTGCCGATGAGCACTGCAATCGGTAGGTGCATAAGCAGCATCGTGACAGTAATGTCGTTGGGGTCTATGTGCCCACGGCTCAGCTTGTGTAACCCAGATGCTACGCCTCGTGTTCCTTTGCGGATTGCCTGCTCGGCTAAATTTTTTATAGTAATCATTCGTTATACATCACTTCACTACTCATGGTATCTTTTTTGCTTGATTTTGGCGACTGTCGACTGAGCCTCGGTAAATGCACCTTGCAAGACGTCTATCATCTGGTCTGTAAAACAATCAACCGATTTTGCCTGCTTCTTACCCGTGGGCGTCGCCAGATTCAGTTTTCTTACCAATGTAAGCGGCTCCCCATTGTACTGCATAACTATCAGCGACTTGGTAACAATCAAGCCTCTGACCATAAAATATGGCAGCACCGCGATGCCCGTCCCTGAAACGACCATCCGGCTCATTACTTCTGGGCTTGATGATTGCAAGCGTGTCTGCACCTCAACCCCTTGCTCCGCAAGCCCATCAACAATCAGCTGGTACGTTTGTGAGGGCTGATCATAGCAAATGAAATCAGTAAGCATCCCGTTTTTGAGCTGTGCTTGCTTTGCCGTCAACATCGACGGTGCCGAAACAAGTACCATCAGCTCATCGCCAATATGCTTCTCGCTAATCGCCGACTGCTTGTCACCGGCTATAACAACGGCAAGGTCAAGCGCACGCTCTGCAACGGCCATGCGGAGATGGCGTGAACTGTTGACAATAACAGAGACATCAGCCGCCTTTTCAAGGTCAGCGAGTGGCTGCGTGTAGGCACAGAGCGTTGCGGCAACGCTATCAATCATACCGATATGTGCTGACGGCCTTTTACTAGCCAAATCTGCTAGGTCTGTGTGTAAATTGTCGAGCACGATTGCCTGTGCGGTGCCCGCCCGATAAACTACCTGGCCTGCATCTGTCAGCTGCAATGGGCGGCTGCCCTTCACGAGTAGTTGCGCTCCTACCTCGCGCTCTAGCTTGGCAATAGCAACGGTTAGTGCAGGCTGCGAAATGTGCAGCTCAGTTGCGGCTTTCGTAAAACTACCTGCGTCCACCAGCTTCACAAACTTCTGCAAACGCTCTTCCATACACATTGATTATAACAAATATTCGCATTATTACTACTGTATATACTACTTCTGCTAAAATATACTTTTCTTGACGCAAAGTGGTTGCTAAAAAGTACTCAAGCGAATTGAGCATTGCAGACATCTTCTATAATTCTATGTTTTGCGAGGCCGTCTGTTGAACGTACGATAACTGAGTTCGCGGCGGTGGTTTTCAAGATTGTCGATGTATGCTTCAAAGGGCTTGAGTAGGGTTGAGTAGCGATGGTTGGGCGCCATAATTTTTAACAGTTTTCCTTGATTGATGAGGTGCTCTGCCAGGCCGTAAAAGTCGCCGTCACCACTGACGATTATGGCTTTGTCATAGTTTGGTAGCTCTTTCATGGCGTGCAGTACAAGGTCGGCGTCTATATTGCCCTTGACCGGCACTTTGTCTTTTTCGTCGCGTGGTTTATCGCCAGGTTTATCGACTTGCATAATCTCAAGAGTTGGTTTCAGCACAACCAAAAAACCATGGTCATACATTTGCTGGTACAGCGTCTCGTTTTCTGACATGTATCCAATAAACATATAGGCTTGCGTGACGCCGTAGTTTTCACCGAGCCATAAACGAAACTTATGCCAATCCATCTTCCATCCGCTTTTTTGCACTCCAAGATTTAGGTTCTGGCTATCGATAAAAGCGTAGTTGTTTGGCTTTTTTGGTGTAGCCGGTTTCTGCCGAGGTTGTACCGTAGATTTTGTTTCACTGACAGCAGATTTTTCCTGTCGTTTTTTTCGCCACCATGGCGTGTACTGCTTCTGCGTTTGTTTTTTATTATCTTCCATAGGTTTATCATAGCACCTTTCAACCCAAGATTACCCAATATCAAATTGCCTCCCCGACATTAATTGGAACGACGAAGCCAGGTTATTTTTTCAGGATAGCCAGTAGGTCGGAGCTATATTTTTCAATCTTTGATTTGCCCATACCTTTAACACCAAGTAGCGCCTGCTCTGTCTGCGGCTTGCGGGCAGCTAGCTCATGCAGGGTCGTGTCGTGCGCAACCATATAGGGCGCAACTCCGTCGCGCTGAGCACGGTCATATCTCCATTGTCGAAGCTCATCAAAAAGTAGCGGGTCTTCGGTCGGTTCGGGCTGTGCCAGGTCGGGTCGCATCATATCGTAGTCTGGTGTTATATTGCCAAGTGACTCCGATGACTCACGCAGCTCAGCGTCGAAATCATAGATAGTCGGATGCATAGCTAGCGCCATACGGTTTATACCCTGCAGAAAAACCCCGTCCATACTTCGTACACGACTCAAAGCTACATAGCCCATACCGGGGGTAAATGTCCGCCCAAGGTCAATCTCGGCCGCGTCTAGGCTCATGCCCTGGCTTTTGTGTATAGTGATAGCCCAAGCTAGCCGCAGTGGCAACTGCGCAACCTCGGCACGTACCTTTCCATCCTCTTCGAGCTTCCAGCTATGCGGTTCGACGACTATTTCTTTGCCACCAACTGTCGCCACAACTGGGCTGTCGCCGTTAAAATCGATAACGGTTCCCCGAGTACCATTCACAAAACCGCTCACGAAGTTATTCGCCACGAACATCACTTCGGCGCCTCTCTTTAGCTCAAGTATCTCAGGGGCAAGCACACTTTTTGTCAGCTGCTCACGTTTTGCGGCTACACCACTCGTGCGCATAGTAAAACGCCTGGCTGGGCTCGTCAGTGCCGCTAGATGCCGCTGATTGATACTATCGACATCAGCATTGTGAGAATAGAGCCGAGTCACGACCACATCAGTCTCCGCTGTACGCTGCGTGCGCTCCTGGAGCGCCTGCTCATGCAGCTCATTGACGTCGCCACGACGCATGGCATCAAGCAAGTCAAGCAGTGTGTCACCACTGCCGACGCGGTGCTGCTCTGTCAGGTAGCAGATGTGTGGCTCGAGCTCTGCCCATGCGTGACTTAGGTGCGCAAAATCGGCGGCATCACTACCGCGCGTAATAGGTGGCAGCTGAAACAAATCACCAACCAGTATTACCTGCATACCGCCAAATGGCTCAGCACTCTTGCGTAATGTCTTAGCGACCATGTTGACCATATTGAGACGTACACCATGCAACATTGAAACCTCATCTATCACAAGTGCATCGGTGGCATTGTATCGTTTCACGAGTTTGGCGTTATTTTTGAATTTGTCTAAATCATACTGGCTCAGATTATCTTTAATGCCAAGGCCCGACCAACTATGAATAGTCGTACCACCGATGTGAGTAGCGGCAATACCCGTGCTGGCCGTGACTGCGACATTGCGTCCCTGTTGTTTGGCGAGCTGGATAAACTGGTTGAGCACATACGTCTTGCCTGCACCTGGCGCACCAGTCAAAAAAACAGACTTTCCGTCCATCATCACTTGTAATGCCTGTGCCTGTCTCATATAACATATCTCCTTATAACAACTATGTGTTTATGAACTCTTGCTACCCAAGTTTGTGCTACTAGTATACTACTCTGTCGTAAACACTCACCGTTGTATTATTCTCACCCATCATAATTACCTAAATAGATTGCACACCTGCGTAATCTATTTAGGTATGCACATTTATGATTTGAGTAGACCGCTGAAACGTTTGATGAGTTTGTCTTGGTGGTCAATGTGATTGGTCTCGATGTATGTAACGTATCTCGAGATATCGAGAGTGTCGCAGACTATTTCAATCTCTGCCCTACAGGGAAATGGGTGAATCCAAACGCTCTGCTGAAGATATTTGAAGCCGAGATGCTGCATTTTTTCCGTAAATGAGCGGCGCGCTAAGTTCCGCTCTGTCGGGATGTCAAACAGTACAATATGCCACTGACCATCCCACTTCTGAGGAACGGTTATTTTGAGATTGTCATAATTTGCCTTCTTGAGTCGTCGCCTGCCCTGGCGTGTTATTTCGAGCCCGTTTTCATAGTTTTCGGCAATAAGTTTATTGCGACGCATATAGGCAAGTACCCGAGCAAGCTCACGGTCACGCTCACGAGCGTCGAGTTTCTCGAAGACAAGCCTCATTGGCTTATCAAGTGCAATTACCATGTTCGGGGCAATCGCAATGGCACTGAGCGCCCCGCCCACTGCTAGCGCTCGTAGTATCGCATCCACAATCGCACTTGTTTCTTGGTTTCGTGCCATAAATAGATTGTACAGGTGTACAATCTATTTAACAATTTGAAATGACATGGTTATAGATTGTCATTGTATAACTTCCTAAACGAAGTTGTTTGGGTGGTTATGCGGAGAGATTAAAGCTCGGAAGTTTCGTCTTTGATTTTGAGGGGGCGTTTTTTGATGATTTCGAATCGTTCACCGGTGACGGGTGATTCCATGTAGTCTTCGTTGAGGACATTTACGAATGTCGCGAGATCTTTGTCGTCCATGATGATAATTGCGCCGCTGTCGTCGGCCATAAGGTCAAGATTCATATCTTCGGCGTACTTGAGCACCTGCTCTTGCGTCATTTTGGTGGCGTCAAGTTTTTGCAGCTTTTGGATAGTCGACTTCTTGCCTTTTACCAAGCCCTGAATGTTCGCTCCCTCGGCAAAACTCAAGCGAAAATGCTCTTCGATCTCACGTATCTTTGCCTCAGCGATTGACGCCTCTTTGGCATCGTAACCAAACAGTGTCTTGAGTTTGCCCTGGCTAAAGACATAGAGGTCTTGGCCGAGAATCAACAGCTGTGGGTCGCTGGGCAACCGCATAGCAGCCTCGGCGTCAAACGGCACAAACTTGTCACTGCGCAGCATCCACCCAGTCTTGCCTTTCATGACTTGTGACTTCGGCAACACCTTGGCAACATAAAACGGCTCAGGCAGCTCAGCATGTGTCACGCGCGCCAACACACCCTTCATGTGATTGATGTCATGCTCATCATCTTTAAACAGCACAATCTCGCGCTCCTGAGTCTTGAGCCAGCCCAAGGTCTCACGCAGCTTTTCAACCTTGAATACCTGCGTTCGTTGCAGCACGTTTGTTTCTGCCTCTGCCTGCTCAAACCCACGTACAATGAGACCATTATCGGCGCCGTCGAGAATATACTCCAGCATCTCATCAACAAAGAGTGGTTCGAGCTGCTTTTTGAGCCCATCAACCAGGCTCGTCTTGTACAGTACGTAATTTTTGCTAATAAAAAATAGCTCGACTTTGAGCTCGTCTTTGTATTGTACGAGGTTGTTTGCCCAAGCGAACACGTCAGTTTCTTTGTAATTCGCAATATCGCTCTTTAGTTCTTGGTTGACTTGTAGTGTGTCTTCATTCATGTGCGCTATTGTACCAGAAAAAATGTATTAAGGCAGATTAGACCTGAGGGCGGAGATGCTGTTTTATGTGGCGCGGGATGCGGCGGAGGTATTCGCCGGCGAGGTAGTAGTATGGAAACACCGTAATAACGAGTAGTGTGCTCGAGAGTAACCCACCAATGAGTACGATGCTGAGCCCCTGCCAAAACGGGCTTATAAGCGCTAACGGTACCAGCGACACAACTGCCGTCAGGCTCGTCGCAACAAGCGGGCGGAACCGCTCAACCAACCCTGCGTATGCAGCATCGATAGGCCCCAAGCCAGCTGCCCGCGCCTGGTTAGCGTAGTCGGTCAGCAAAATGGTGTTTTTGATACTAAGCCCGATGAGTGCGAAGAAGCCGAGCATCGCAAAAAAGCTGAATGGGTTATCGGTTACATACAGGCCAAGCGCAATACCAAAGAAACTGAACGGAATAGCCATGAAGATGATGAGCGGCTGCATCAAACTGCGGAATTCAACTGCCAACACTATAAAGATAATCAGAAGCAATGCCGGAAAAGCCAGCATCATCGTCTTAAAGCTCTCTTGGTTTTCGCTCTCTTGGCCGAACTCATAGCTGAGTGCCGTTCGGGCAAGGCCATAGCTTGCTACCCGCTCTGGCGTGAACTCCCGCTCGACGGCCGTCTTGGTGAGGTTGATGAGGTTTGACGTGTCATCATCGGCGTAGGTAGCTGTCACACCAATATATGCCTTGCCGTCAGAGCGTACATAGCTTGTCGAGTCAGCACTCGTGATTTGCTCAAACTGAACTTTGCTATTGTCGATACGCCTAATATCGGTAGCCTTTAGATACGTCACGATGTCAGCCGCAAGCCGCGCTGCCGCATCGCGGTTCTCACCAGATGCAATATGCACTCCAAAGTTACTTGGTGGCGGACCAACATCGACAGTTCTGGCTTCGAGCGTCGCACCATTAAACCCGACAAAGTCCTTTTTGAGCTCGGTGATGAGCTCGGGCGCCGTCACATCACGCCCGCTATAATCGGTCAGATTGACATCAAACGAAGCGGAGTGGGCATCTGCGGCACCATAGTTTGCCGCCGATTCAAAACTATTAACCAGACTACGAGCCGCCAGAGCCGTTGCACGGTCCGTGACAGCTTCGGCAGTCACCATGTCTGTACCATCGGGAAATTTTAGATTGACCGCAATCCGATTGGTGTCTTTGGTCGGCGGAAAAATGTTGAATTTGACCCTTGAGGCTATCAGCACGCCGGCGCCGATAAAAATGATGCTAACCAGGACCGCTCCGAGACCAACCAGTACTTGGCGTTTGCGTGTATGGTGCATCCACAACATTGGCCGGCCAACTGTCCGCGCTAGCCCCATCTCGACACGTGAAGCAACTTCGCGTTTGCGTCGGTTATTGAGCTGCTTTGGACTAAGCATAATCGTGCGTGCTAAAAGTGGGATTATAATGAGCGCCACAAGTAGACTGATGACAAGCGCAGATATGATGGTAACCGGCACAGCCCGTACAAATTCACCAATCACCCCACTCACGAAAAGTAGCGGCACAAAACTAAGTGCGGCAGTTGTTGTAGCCGCAATCATCGCCTTGCCAACCTTGCCTACTGCTTTGGCGATTATGGTGTTTTTATCTTTTGATGTATGCCGCTCTTTGTCGATTGCCTCAACCATAATAATAGTGTCGTCAACAATGAGCGCCAACCCCAAAATCAGCGAAAATAGCACGATAGTGTTGAGACTATAGCCAATAATATGCAGTAGGCCAAACGTCGTCACAACTGCAATGACCATCGAAAGCACCGTGATAATCGATGCTCGAAACGCAATAATAAACGTGCCAACCACAAGTACCGCTAGCAGCCCTTCGAGTAGCGTTCGCTGCAGCTCACTCATCTGCTGGTTGATTGACCCCGCATAACTTGCGCTGACGACAGCACGGTAGCCACTATTGGCATTCTCGTTATTATATGCGTCGACAGCCCTCCGTAGCTGCTCGTCAAATTTGAGCATATCGGTTTCATCTTTGGCGATAACGCCGAGCGCAACCGCATGGTAAAACTTCGTCTTATCCCCATCTCGTAGCCCGTAGCGCTCAAAACTCGTTTGTGTCTGTGCCGTCTGGCCAGTCGCCGGGTCAGCGACTGACTGAATGGGGTTGATTATGGAAACATCCTTAACACCTGCTATTTTCTGGGCGGCAAAGTACTGGGCGGCAGATTGTGCTGGGCCAACGAGTGAAGCTGTCGATGCCACTGGCTCACCGACACTATAGAATGAGATTACCGCATCATCGCCGCGGTTCGTGAACCCCATCTTAGCGGCATCGATTTTGAACTGAGCGGCCTTCGGCAAGATTTGCTTACTGGCGATATCTTCGACGAGTGCCTTACTCCGTGCCTCAGCATCAACGCCTTCATCATACTGTAAGACAACACTCGCAAAGTTGCTGCCACTGCTTGTAGCAACGCTCTTGACACCTGGTTGCTTGAGCAAATAGTCACCGACGGGTTTCGCGATAGTAGTGTCAACCGCTGCTGGGTCATTCGCCAAATACACTGCCTGCCCCACTGCGTATGGTATGTTCATCGCCGGAAAGCCTTCGCGCTTCATGAGTGCCGTAAAGGCAACCGCACCATACGCTACTAGTATGAGGGCAAGCACGGCAGTCATCCGAGGACGTGTGAAGAAAAAGAGTGCAAAGCGCTGCAGCGGCCGAAGTGTTTTGGCCTTCGTAGCAGTAACAGCCTTAGGTGTTATTCGCTGTTTTACGGCCATAAGTTATCCCTTCGTTATACGTGACTTAGCTTCGTTTGACTGCGCCTTTTTCACGATAGCAGCATAGCGAAAAGCACTTGGGCGAATCGTACGTTTGCGCCCATGCTCATAATCGACTTCAACGAGACCAAAAGCCGGCCAGCGGCCGTATGCCCACTCGAAATTATCGAGTAAACTCCAGTACAGATACCCACGCACATCGACCCCTGCTTCAAGTGCATGCTTCACCGATACGATTGTCTTGTCTAGCCAGTCTTTGCGCCACTGATCACCGCGGTCAGCCAGGCCTGTTTCGGTAACGATAAGTGGTTTTTTGCACCATGCCAAACGCTTTAGCACAAACTCGAGGTTCTGCGGCTGCCGGTCCCAACCCATGTCGGTAAGTTCTTTGTTGCCGTGCACTAACTCCCAGCCGTGATGTTGGTCGGTAAAGTAAAACTGCACGCCAATAAAATCAGTTGATTTGCCAACAAACCATATGATAACGTCATCACGTAGTAGATTATCGAGCCAAACCATAACGCGTGACAGCCAGTTATCATCGTAAGCTTTTGCGTAGGCAAATGTTTTGGAAAAACCGACCATACAATTTTTGTTCAACTTTTTGGCTATTTTGTACACTTTTTTGTGTGCACGGAATAGATTGATGTACACCGCGGCTGCCTTGAGTAGTGATTTTTCGCCGGGGTGCTCGAGCATGACATAGCCCTGCCCTGCGACAGAATCAGGCTCATTGACCGTGACAACATAGCGGATGCCGTCACCAAGCTCACGCAACACATACTCGGCAAAACGCTCGAAATATGCAATGTTCTTGCCTTTTTCGAAGCCGCCCTTTTCGGCAAACCAGATAGGCACGCTCCAGTGATACAGCGTCAGTACTGGCTCAATACCACGACTCCGTAAACTAGCGATGTACGTGCGGTAGTGCTCGAGTGCCGTCACATTCCAGGCCCCCTCCTCAGGCTCTAGGCGCGACCATTCAATGCTAAATCGAAACGCATTCAAGCCGAGGTCTTCGATGATATCGAAGTCTTCTTCGTAACGACGATAGTGGTCGACAGCCGCGCCCGAAACATAATTGTCAGGGTTAGTCGCAAGCTCGGCAATCTCTGGCCAGATGGGCAGATTGCCCCAAATCCGTTTAGCCGACTTGGCGCGTGACTTGGCGGTTTGCAGCTCCCAAACGCTCCAGTTGTTTATATTGTTACCTTCAACTTGGTGCGCAGCAGTTGCCGTGCCCCACAAAAACCCCTTTGGCCATTTGAATTCCCGCTTCGTCATATATCTCTTATATTATCACACAGATATGCTACACTTACACCCATGAAAGTTGCAATTCAAGGAGGCCCAGCCTCGTTCCATGCAGCCGTTGCCAGCCGTCTTGTTGGTCCTGAGATTGAGTTCTTGTATTGTGATACGTTTGCCGAGGTATTTCGCTCGATGGCAGATGGTGTAGCAGACAGAGCTGTCGTCGCCAACGAAAACTCTCTGTTTGGTTCAATCCGCGAGGTGTACGATTTACTACTTCAGCATCGCTACCCGATTATTGGGGAGGCGGTTGAACACATTCATCAACAGCTCATCGCTCTGCCGGGTACAGTGCCTAGCTACATACGCGAAGTCTACTCTCACCCCGTTGCACTTGACCAGTGCCGGCGCTATCTCGATTTGAACCTACCCAATGCCGAAATCATTGAACACCACGATACCGCCGATGCGGTGCGTTTTGTGCAGGAACACGAGCTCACCCATGCTGCCGCTATCGCTGGCACACTCGCCGCCGAGCACTACAATATGACCATCATCGCCGCGAACATCGAGGACGAGCCGACCAATCTAACACGATTTTTGTTACTCGACTCATCTACTACTACACCCATACCTAGGGCGAACCGTGCGGCGCTCGTCTTGACGACTGCCAATAAATCGGGCGCGTTGTATCAAGCGCTAGGCATCTTCGCCGCCCACAATATCAATCTGACCAAGCTCGAATCACGCCCGATTAGGGGTGAGGCCTTCCGCTACCAGTTTTACGTCGATGCCGAGACCGATGCGGCGCAACTCGCCGCCGTGATACGCGAACTTGAAGAGAAAGACTGCGCCGTCATTACGCTCGGGCACTACCCTGCCGCAAGTTTCCACGAAATTTAGTGTACAGTTTAGGTGTAGTAGCGTTTGACAAATGCCCGTAACACTTTGACTGGCTCGGTAACCTGCGCCCGCCGAGCCGCAGCCACCAAATCATCAACTTCATCTGGCTCAAAATAACCGGCATGTCGGTAGATTTTGATACGAAGCACCAGACTTTCTGCGTCAAGCTCAGGGTGAAACTGCGTGCCATAGACATTCGCACCAGCACGAATCATTTGAGTCACCGTCATTGAGTGTGCGAGGACCGAGACTGTCGACGGCACTGTGTGGACCGCCACACCTTCTTTGTGCCCAACAAACGCATCAAAATCTGCCGATAAATTCGCCATAATTGGGTCTGCCCGCCCACTGTCGGTTAGCGCAACCCGCACCGTCCCCATCGGTTCACCATGCTCGAGACTCATCTGCCCACCGCTCGCAATTATAATAGCGCCAACACCAAGACATGCCCCAAGAAATGGCTTATCCTCACTAATAATGCGTTGCATCAACGCAAGCAACCACGGTTCAAACCGCCGCTGCATGGCTGACTTTTGCTCATCATCATAGGCAAAGTTGGCCGGACCACCACCCATAAATACCGCCGCGTAGTCATCGAGGTCGATTTCAGGTTGGTACTCGTGCATGTGCATGCGAACGATTTCATCCACGTCAAGGCCACCAAACTTACAAAACGACCGAAACTCATCGTCAGATGCTTCGACTTCAGGCCGAGATTGGAGTAGTAAAATTGGCTTCTTTGTGGTCATGTTTTTGCCCGACTTAATCGACTAGCACCTCGGCCGCTCCCGGAAAGCTATTGTAGCCCTTCGCCGACATACTGCGGCAGTACGCACCGGTGTCGTACACAACTAACAAGTCACCTATCTCGGCACGTCGCAACTCCCGCGGTTCTAAACCCTCTGGGTCACTTGGTGCGGGTGTCAAAATATCACCCGTCTCGCAGTTATGCCCGACGACGACGTATTCCACCTTTTCCGCAGCATCACTCAGTATTTCAAGCGTATGCTGCGCTCCATACATTGCTGGGCGCATGACGTCATTCATACCAGTATTGAGCCGTAAAAACGTATGCCCATCATCGCCGGTATCAACGATATCAACCACTTCGGTTACAAGCACGCCCGCATGCCCAACGAGCCACGTGCCCGGCTCGATTTCGAGCTGAAGCGCCCGACCAGTACGCGCTGCAAAAGCCTCTAAATTATCTGTAAATACTGCCGCAACCGCCGCCATATCTGTCTCATGCTCATCACCATATCGGTGAATCTTAAAACCGCCCCCCATGTCGAGGCTTGTCACGTCGGGCATGGTCTCAGCAATCTCAAGTGCCGCTTCCATCGCGCGCCCCCACATGACAGGATCGGCGCCCGAGCCAATATGTACATGCAATCGAGTGATGGTCACACCATGTTTTGCCGCTAGCTCTAATGCATCAGGCACATACGTACTCCACAGCCCAAAGCTACTGTTTGCACCTCCGGTTGTCGTACGGTTATTATGCCCTGCCCCAAGACCAGGGTTCACACGTAACCCAACTGCAGCTGGTCTGTTTTTTGTATGCAAAAATATTTCGAGCTGGTGCAATGACGTTGCGACGTACTGCACACCTGGAGCCAACAATGCATCGAGGTTATGGGCTGGCTGCTGACTCGACAAGCTAATCTTGTCTCCTGCGACGCCCAAGTCCAGCAATTCTTGCGCCTCATAGCTTGAGCTGGCGTCAAAGTGCAGCCCCGCCTCGTCGAAAATCCGAATAATCTCGGGGTGATTATTGGCCTTCACGGCATAGCGCGGCGTATAGCCGTAGGGTAGCTCAAGTTTCGCAAGCTCCTCTGCCCGCACTTGTAGTAACGGCCGAGAATAGACAAAACATGGCGTCCCCAACCGAGCAGCTGCTGCTCGTAGTTTAGATGCCTCGATTGTTTGATTCATATAACCACTCCTACACTCAGATTATTTATTGCCAGAGTTTTAGTCAAATACAATAATTACCGCGAAAAGAACAATCGCGATAATGCTGTATATAACCGCGAACCAACAGCGGCCACGACCAGCCCGCGAAGGGTTTTTCTTGATATCGCGTAGGCATTAGCCCAATTGGTGCCATGAACACGAATGGGATGTTAAACAAAGCGACGTAGCCAGCTGCGATTGACCAGCCACTCCGGTTGATGGGTATCACCATCTCAAGACCTCTGTCGCGCTCGGCCACTACCGGCTGAGGAGTACTTTCTATTTGCGGTACAACTGGCGGTACAGGAGCTTGTGGGGTTTGACCTCGATCCATTTTGGTAGCCTTTCGTTTCAAAAACTATAGGGTAATTTTAGCACCCCATATCATTTTTAGCAGCTATTTGTACTGTTTTTTGATTTTGTCTAACTGATTATTTCTTCGCTTGGATTTCATAATTTCTACTGCATCTGGCAGTATCCCAGCCGAAATGATTAGTAGCGCTCCCCAGAGTGCGCTGGCAGTAAAATGTTCCTGAAATAGGATGACGCCCAGTAGCATTGCCCAAACAATCTCTGCAAGCCCCATGAGACTGCCAACGCTTGCATCAACATGTCTGAATGCTTCGAGTACAATCCAGAACGAAACTAAACCAACAATTGCATATGCTAGCATCGCCGCCCAGTTAGTATTGAGTGCCGGCATGAATTGCTCTTCGCCCATCATCAACGAGAGTGGCAAATGAGTAATAAGAATAGCAACCCACGATTAAAACGTGATGAGTAGTGGAGAATACGTATCAGTCAGTTTCTTGGACGACGACACCTCCCCGCCACTTGCGATACCATTTGCGGCAGCCATTAGTAGCCCGAGAGCAGAAAACGTCATGAGTGATACATTAAAAACAAGTGCCATACCGCCAAAAGCCAATACGAGCGAAAGCAGTTTGATGGGCGTAATCTTTTCGCCAATTATAAAACGCCCGACAACATACGATGCAACTATGAACATTGCGTAAAACATGAGCGTCGCCGCACCCACACCTGTTTTAATAAAACCATAATACAACGGGACCTGCGTAAAGATTGTAAAACCAATAAGAATCGCAAACCACTTGTAATCCTCCTTCTTAACGCGCACAAATGCTTTTTTCCAAATGAGTAAGGGGGTTAAGATAACAAGTACAATGAAGGCACGAACCCAACCCTGGTAAAAGATACCGAAATCATCACCCATGATTTTCGACCAGACGCCATACGTTGCAAACAGTACTGACGCCGCCAAAATCATAAGGTAACCCCTAAGGTGTGATGAGACTAGCTTTTTCATTGCTTCGGCTCAACAATTTGCTGTGAACCGTTACTGATGACAGTTTGCGTTTTTATCATGCGCTCATCATATCATTGTCTCATTTTTTTGATACTCAGACTCGGGAGCCGAGGCGGGCTTGGTTGGCCCAGTGGTCGGCTAACTCGTTACCAGGGTTACCCACGTGGCCACGCACCCAAATGAGCTCGGCTTGTGACGTACGGTGCAGTGCGCAAATTTCTTGTACAATATCGAGGTTCTTTATCTCGCCGCCCTTTTTCTTCCAACCGTTTGCTTCCCAGCCGAGCGACCACTTGGTGATGACATTGATCCAGAACTCGCTGTCAGTATGAATCTTGCACGGCTGGCCATCGGCATGTTTGAGCGCAGCGATGATAGCATAACCCTCCATACGTATATTGGTCGTCTCTGCCCCACTCGGCTCTCCGCCCAACACAACCGGCTTACCCCCACTCACAACCGCAAACCCCCCAGGCCCCGGGTTAGGACTAGCACTGCCATCTGTGTGATATATAATCATTATGCTACTCTCCTATTAGATAACTTTTACTCGCAAGTTCAACCAATTGACGCCACTGCATACGGCTTAGTTCGATGACGTCTTTGCCACTGTTTTTCATAGCTTCGCGTACGAGCCATGTCCCTACTTTGTAGCCAATCCATTTCCGACCGTCATGATGAGTGAAAAAATAGTCGCTATAGTCGTTGTTAGTTTTCGTGGAGAGTTCATGCAGCCAATCGTCAACCAGCTCACCCTCATACTGAGACCAGAGAGGTACTGCTCCGGCATAGTCAGTTTCGAATACCGTGGCTAGGCCCTCAAAAAACCACGCTGTTCATTATATGCTCATCAAAATCGGTAGTCATCCAACGGTATACGTGATTAAGCTCATGAAATACAGTCTCACGTAGTGATTTCAAAAGCGCATCTTTTCCATATGGGAGCTTTGGATTGAATGTTAGTGAAATAAGTTCCGTATCTATCGTTTGGCCACCTTCCCCCGTCTCGGGAATGATATTCAACCAGTCATGCGGGCGAATTGTGATGTTAAGGTGTGGTGGCAGCTCTAATATTTTGCCAGCTGCATCTGCGACCTTCTTCACATATGCTCTAAGCTCTGCTTTGCCCACACCATTTTCCGCTGCCTCTCCCAATCCGAAGAGTCAAGTAAAATAATTTTCATACTTTACACGCCGACAAGTTTAAGACGTTTATCTAGGGCGCTTGCGACTTTGGCTAGACTTTCTACTGTTGGGTTGGCAGTGCCACTTTCAAGCCGAGCGATGTACGCTTGTTTTACACCGATTTTATCGGCAAGCTCCGCTTGCGTAAGGTTTTTTGCCAAGCGAGCCTTGATTAGCTGCCGTGCCATCTGATATTCCGGCTCAAGCCTGTCGAACTCAGCCTTTACGTTTGGGTCTTGTAACAGTTCCTCTCGTAGTTCTTCCCATTTTCTCATAGCAATCTTTCTCCTTAGTTATGCGTACATTTCTTACGTTAAATGTCTATATGCCAAGTATAACTTATAAGTTATACTCTTGTCAATGATATTATAACTTATAATACATACCTAATGAGTACTATTACTGGTGCTCAACTTCGGCTTTACGTTTTTTAGCGATGAGCAAATCTTTGTTCTTGATTGCCATCGTCTTCTTTTTGAAGCCATGCAGAATGATGATAGCATCACCTGCCACAAAAATGTATATCGTGCGGACCTCTTCTTTGCCGCGAATACGCAGCTCATACATTTCATCTCCAATCGGTTTGGCATTTGGCATACCCAATTGAGGCCCAAAATCAGAAAGTAAATCAAACAGACGTATGAGCTTAGCACGAGTTTGTGGTTGTAAAGTTTGGATAAACTTCTCTATCGGTCTCTTGCCAGAAGGACTCTCATAAAGACTAATCTGCCAGCCCATTTTACGTGCGGCTGAGGAGGGCGATGAGGTTGATGATTTTTGAGCGGGATTGTTCGGTCGTGTCGCGGTTGCGCACAGTTACCGTGTCTTTGGTGTCGCCTTCGAGCGTGTCAAAGTCTACGGTGACGACGTATGGCACACCGATTTCATCCATTTTGCGGTAGTTTTTGCCGATGTTACCACTATCTATCCAGACGACTGAGCCAATCTCGCGCTTGAGCGAGGTATAGACGGCGCGGGCTTTCGCAACCAACTCGGGGTTATTCTTGGCGAGTGGGCAAACGGCAATCTTTATGGGCGCCAACTCATACGGCAGTTTGAGATAGACGCGCTTTTCACTGCCCACCTCATCTTGTGTGTATGCGCTCGATATCGTCGCGAGCACGAGGCGGTCAAGACCAAAGGTCGGCTCGATGACGTGTGGCACAAATGACTCACTGCCATCTTTGGGTCGGTATTCCATGCTCTTGCCCGAATGCTCTTGGTGCTTCATGAGGTCGTAATCGGTGCGGTATGCACAGCCGAGTAGCTCTTTTTGGCCGAACGGGAAGTCAAACTCGGTGTCGACGGAATGCTTGCTGTAATGGGCACGGTCGGCCGGGCCAATCTCGACTTGATGGATTTTGCTCTCGGGCAAACCGAGTTTTTTCAAAAATTCTTTTTGCAGGTTTAGCCAGTAATCAAACGATTCTTTCCAGTTTTCGTCAGGTTTTATAAAAACTTCAATCTCCATTTGCTCGAGCTCACGCACGCGGAATATGAAATCACGCGGCGCAATCTCGTTACGAAATGCCTTGCCGATTTGCGCGAGCGCAAACGGCACATCGGGGTAAAAACTGTCGACGACATTGCGAAAATTGACAAACATACCTTGCGCAGTCTCTGGACGTAGGTAGCTCACGCTCGTCTCGTCCTCGACAGCGCCAACGTGCGTTTTGAACATCATGTTAAACTGCTTAACATCGCTGAGCTCTGTTTTGCCACACGTCGGGCAAGCCATCACAAAAATGCTCTTAAATGCATTGAGAGTTTCTGGCTTTTGGTCGTAGTCAGGGTGTTCTTTTTCGCCAAGTTCTTTTGCGTGCTTTTCCATCCAAGCCTCTACGAGGTGATCGGCGCGGAACCGGTTTTTGCAATTGCCACACTCAAACAGTGGGTCATTAAAGCCCGCAACATGGCCACTCGCCTGCCAGACCTTTTGGTTCATCAGGATTGCCGCATCGACACCATAGGTGTCATCGCGCTGCTCGACAAAAGTCTTCCACCATAAGTTAGAAATGTTTCGTTTGAGTTGCACACCCAGTGGGCCGTAATCCCATGTACCGGCGAGACCGCCGTAAATGTCAGAGCCTTGGTAAATAAAACCACGACGTTTACACAAACTAACAATGTCTTCTAACTTCACTTCGTTTTTTGCTTCGCTCATGGGGTTAATTATACCTGCTATTAGCGTGAAAAACTATCGAGACCAAAATTCTTGGGCTGAGATAACAGTTTCGATGAATTCACCGCGGGAATCTTTTGGCGGCAAACAGTGCAAACCTACGACAAGCTCGGTATTATAGTCAAAAACACCCTGCTGCATAACAATACTCTGGTCATCCAACTCACGAAGTGTAATAGGCGGTTCAATAACTGTAACGCTTGGGCTGAGCATGCGCCAGAAACGTGAACGCGGGTCGTTCGCGATAGTGGCAACTCTCGTATTGGGTAAATAGTTTGATACGCCCGAGAGCTGATTGAGCACGACAACTTGCCTGCTTGGTTTTTCAAGCGCATAGCTAGCAACGCGTTCTAGGGCAGAACCGACACGCTTGTTTGGTTTAAAGCCTTTGTGACTTTCCTCGAAGCATAGGCGCAGGTACGCCACACTGAGGATGTTCCCTATGTTAACACTGGCATCCTTAAGACGCTTAGACAAGCGCAAGGTTAGCTCATTGACTGCTTCTTCCCTGGGCAGTGGCTCGGTAAGCATATCTAGTGTATAGTCTTGCGCAGATACAACATCTCGTGTTTCTCCAGCACTCCAAACGTGTGCAAAATAAAGGCCTTCAGCAGACGCACAAGCCCTGCCTCTATCGATATCCAAACTCAAATGTGACATGTGTGTCTCTCCCTTTTCAAATATGCTAACTCATGATTGACGTAATTGCAATATTTATATACTCATATGGAACTGCCTCAGTGTGAATATGAGAGGGGTAGTTTTTTGCAAGTACCGCTCGCAGCCCGTGACCTTAGACAGTAACAAAGGCGAACTATCAGAAAAAAGAAGGCGTAAAAACTTGATGTCGTTTGAACCAAAAAGACCACTTTCTTGTGGTGTAAATGCGACACTTTCAAAATTGAACTCGTAGAACTTATCGGCAGCCAATTTGTCGGCTTGGGATGAAGTAACCAGATTCGGGATGTGTCCAGACAAGCGCAGGATTTGGGCATTAAACCAAGTCTGTATGAGACCCAGCGAAATTGTATTGTCGTCGAGCGCAGAGAGGGCTTGGTTAAGCAGGTTAAAGTATGCACCCTCGACCTCATCTTCGGTAACTTTATTGAGCAACTTTATGAGCTCGTAGCCCGCCATTGTTCGCTCAATGTCTGAGACAATGTGGCCATAGTGGTGCTGTAGCCGCGCCGATACCAGTGTGCTGATGCTGCCCCTGCCTTTTATGAATGTAATTTCACTGGTGCTAAAAAGTTCGATGCCGCCCGCCAACTTGCTTTTCACACGGCGCACGCCTTTTGCCATGAGGGTCAACTTGCCAACGTCAGGCGTTAGCACGGTTATGATTCGGTCGGCTTCGCCGTAATCGACACGTGTCAACACAATGCCCACCGTACGCTGCTGATTCAC
>CAYZFT010000015.1:10888-20677 GCA_964477925.1 uncultured Candidatus Saccharibacteria bacterium | reverse complement strand
CCTGGCTCACCAAAGTCATCAACCACCACCCGCCAGCTGGCCTCAAAAACCGCGCCCCCAAGCTCAATTATATGGTGCAAGAAGACGACAACCCGACGCCTGCCTTTAAAATCTTTGGCGCCCACACCAAGTTCTTGCACTGGAGCTACCGACGGTACATGGAGCGTGAGCTGCGCGAAGCCTTTGGCTTCGTCGGCACCGCAGTGCAGCTCTGGTTTATCGAAAAGTCTGACCGCCACAAGCACGGCAACAGCCCGACTAAGCCCGAGCGCAGTGATGTGCAACGCATGGTTATCAAAAATAAAGCCCGTAAACTGGCAAAGTAGTTGTACTATGAGTCATACAGCATGTAGTATGAACAGCATGCCCCATCCCATACTCCATACTCCATACCCCATACTTCCGCAACCGGAGGTCGCGTAAAGTGGCCTTGTTTCAAAAGCGCCCCGAGGTCGGTCACGGCATAACCTTTACGACCTATGGCATGAACAAAACACTGCTCATTGTTGGGCTCGGCAACATCGGTGATGAATACGTCGGCACACGTCATAACATCGGCTTTGCCTGCGTTGACGAATTTGCCCGCAAAAACGACTTTGCCCCGTGGGTCAACAAAACAGATATGAAGTGCATGCTCGCACAGGCCACCATCGGCGAGACGCGCGTCATACTCTGCGAACCTACGACGTTTATGAACCTCAGCGGAGAAGCCGTCCAAGCGGTAGCTCATTTCTACAAGATTGAGCTGCAACACGTCATTGCCGTTCACGACGAGCTCGACATAGATTTCGGCCAGGTGCGCATGCGCATTGGAGGCAGCAGCGCAGGACACAATGGCATCAAAAGCCTTACTAAGCACCTTGGTGAGGGCTACGGACGCATCCGGGTCGGCATCGGCCCAAAGACCCCAGAACGGATGGATAGCGCTGACTTTGTCCTGCAAAAATTCAGTGTCGCAGAGGCTAAAGAGCTACCCAAGCTTACCCGCGAAGTCGCAGCAATCCTCAGTGAGCTTGCCTACGGCGCCCCCCTCAACCCCGAAACCCGTAGTTTCTTATAGACTAACTTCCATAAAAACCGACTACTTAATCGTGAGTAATAGCTATTGGCGGTCCATTTTTTGCCCTGCGATACAATGTACAATGACCATTTCGGTCGAACGAACGAGTTTCATTGTTTGACTGGATAGCCTCTACAAGCTGAATCATTCGAGTATGAGGTTTTTTTGCAATAATATACACCCCGTGATGGCTTAGCTTACCACGCGCGCCATGATATGCATGCGAGACCCCGGCAGCTCTGAGAACTTTTGTGAAATCAGTCATTAGTTTCCATGGTAGATAGGGGTATTTCATAGTCGCACCCAACCCACCCTCGCACATAACAGCCATAATTCCGCCTGAAGCTAGGTTTCTGTACATGTTTACAACAGTACGAAGTGAATCGGCGTACTGGACGCTCTGAACAGATGTTATCAGGTCGGCCTTCTCTGGCAATGTCACAGTTTCCATATCTGCCTGCAAAAATATCGGCGCATAGGTGTCTGAGAAAAGTTTTCTGGTTTTCTCTAATCGCCCATGGTCATATGCGCCGTACATCTCGGCAAGCATTGATAATTCTGCATCTGCATCGTGAGCTTCGAGATTGACATTGGTCGTAATCACACTTGCATCCGGATCAATAACGCAGCGATATTGGCTTAGAGCCACGCCGCAGCCGCCGCCAAAATCAGCCCAGTGCAACGGTTTGAACCGATTTTCACCTAAATGCCGGAGAGCCTCTGCGATCAACGTATGCTCGAACTCGACCTTTGAGCCAAATCGCAATCTTTCGGCCTCGGGGTGAGGGTACTGAATGAGCGCATTCGGCAACCCTTCACCATACTTGCGTGGTCTACGTTGTGGGCAAGGGCGTCAGCATACTCAAATAACCCTCTTGTTTTGACACGCTCGTCAACGCCAGTAGGTAAAGTTTCTATCATCTCAAAATTATTATACAACTTTTGTATTCTTTGTGCAACTTGCTTGTCTTGATTCATGTCAGAAACGTGGGATATTAAAGACCTTATACAGTTACCATCGGCATTCTAAAACAAGTTCACGGCGACAAACGAGAGATTATACGCTCGAATTAGATATCGAGCCGTAAAGGAGCACAATGACTTTTCCTAACGGCAAGGAAAGTGCTATGCTTAAGGCATAATCTTTTGGAGGGAATATGAAAAAAGCGCTCATTATTATTGGGTCCATTGTCGTTGCGGCAGTCGCATTCTTCGTCATGGCACCGAGCTCAGACTCGCCAGACACCGTGGCAGAGCCAAAGCAGACGTTTGCGAGTATTACCGCAGACGTTAAAAATGGGGCCAAACTCATCGATGTCCGTACTCCCGAGGAATACACCGCTGGACACTTCACTAACGCCATCAACTTCGACTCGACAAAGGTCGAGGCGGGGCAGTACCCGAGCGTCGTCAAAGATGCAAAAGTCTACCTCTACTGCCGCTCTGGTCACCGTGCTGGTATTGTTCTCGCTGATATGAAAAAGGCCGGTTTTACCAACGTCACAAGCCTTGGCGGTCTCACCGATGTGCAAGCTCTTGGCGGCACACTGATACAGTAGCCATGGCAAAACAAGTGCAAAAAAACAAACACTCGGCGCGCACCCTCCAGTGGCTCGTCATAAAAGAATACCTGTTACTCTCGCTTGTGATGCTTAGTTTTGGCTTTCTGCTACTTGAATACCTTGGTCATCTCAACACCGCGCAATTGCGCTTCATAGAATGGTACGAGATTGGGCTTGGCTGTATATTCATCGCTGACTTCGCCTATGAGCTGCATCTTGCCACCGACAAGCGCCGCTACGTGCGTCACAACTGGTTTTTTCTGCTCGCCGCCATACCGCTACCCAGCAACCTTGCCGACGCCCTGCGCCTGATTCGTCTCCTCCGCATCATCCGCCTCGCACGAGCCACCGCCCACCTAGAATTCGCCCGCCACAACCACATCATCTAGTTAAAATCACTCGGCGAAATACCATCCATTGCGTGCTTGCCGACAGTCATACAGAGTTCAATTAAGTCCATTAATTTTTGCTGCTCTCGTAGTATCCGTTGATTTGCCAGCAGCAAATCAACCCCTGGGTTAGACGTAAATTCTTCGCCGTCTAATGGGTGCACAAGATTGGTCATTATGGTAACCTGACTAGCAAAAGCGTCCCAAACAGCATTAATAAATATGGCTTCTATGATGGGACTAGGCGGCACCCCTACCAAGACCTCTGTATCATGGTCGTAGGATGCAAACCCGTTTTCAAAATTTACATTTGTCATTATTGGTACTTTATAATGCTCATTATCGTATAGAATTTATTCTTATCAAAAAAGGTCGCTGAGAGGGGGTGGGCACCGCTCAGCGACCTTTTTTGGAGGCGACAACGTCGCCTCCCACCACCCTTCAACCCACCCGCAGAAGAGCAAAGCATCGTAGCACCTATGGGTTCAAACGGTGTCGTGCCTCTGACCGCATGGTCAGAATCGTCCAGATTTGCCAACCGATTTCTGGGGTTCCAACACTTGCTAACAAGTGCTGAATCCTAGTTAAAGGGGTTAGTATGTTTTAGAACGCTGTCTCTTCTACGGAGGCAAGCCAAGAGAAAAGTGGAGGGTAACAACTTTTTTGACCTCGCCGAGGCGAGGCTATGGCACGTTCTAAAACAATCTAACATTTTACCCGCGTTACTTTTATGCAACGAAGGTGTTAGAATGGGGGATATAAGGTGCTTGAGTAGCCTTAGCAGCCACTTACAATTTGCCATTATAGCAATAAAGTGTCACTGTGTCAATACTTTTTAACCTATTTGTATGAAAGTAAAAAAACTTGATAAAGAAAATTCCGCTTATCCTTGGGTTCTGCGCGACATAGCGAGCCCACCAAAACAGCTCTATTACGTCGGTGCCGAGCCCGACAAGTGGCTGCTGCGCCCACGAGTAGCCATCGTCGGCACGCGTGGTATAACCGCCTATGGTCGCCGTGTGACCGAAGACCTGGCCCGCTCGCTTGCCGAGAAGGGCATCACCATTGTCAGCGGCCTGGCACTCGGCGTCGACGCGGCTGCACACCAAGCCGCCGTGTCGGTTGGCGGGCTCCACATAGCCGTCCTGGCTGGCGGGCTCGACCAAATCTACCCGGCAAACAACACCGAGCTAGCTCGTCGTCTGCTCGAAAAGGGCGGGGTAATCATCAGTGAGTACGAAGAGGGCACACCGCACTTCAAGCAAAACCTCGTCGCCCGCAACCGCATCGTTAGTGGCATGGCCGACGTTTTGCTCATAACCGAAGCAACCGAAAAGAGCGGTACTATGCACACAGCCCGCTTTGCGCTCGAGCAGGGCAGAGACGTGCTGGTCGTGCCAGGCAACATCACGAGCCCCAACAGCGTTGGTTGCAACAACCTTATCAAGGCAGGGGCACGGCCAGTTACGTGCGTTGAAGATATCTTGCATGCGCTTGGCTCCGACAACCTGGCCAGCACCGAGACGGTCCACGTAGGCGACACAGCCGAAGAGCAGGCCGTTTTGGACCTGTTGTATACGGGTGTTTCTGACGGCCACGAGCTTTTGGTCGGTAGCGCCATCGCACCAGAGCTTTTCAGCCAAACCCTGACTATGCTCGAGCTCAGTGGCAAAATCCACCCCCTCGGCAACAACCACTGGGCCCCAATGTAATAGATCTTTGTTTTTCAAATTTTATGCTTTACTAGTTATATCAATCTTAACGGAGTCCAACAATGAGCCCTAAAACTTATCATACGCCCGAAACTTCGTATAACACTATCGCTACTCTTCTTACATCAGAGGTTGGAAGTCTTGGTGCACTATTTACCGACGGTCGTGGTCATAATCAATATGGCACAAATTACCAAGGTGGCACTATTGGGATCGATTGATTTTGGTGACAGGCTGATAGTTCCCGAGCCTGCAGCTGAGTCTCCAGCGTTTGAAATTGCCATGAAGGGACGAACAGAAGATGGCTATAAGGATGATCGGTTTGTGTTATTTAAGGCCTTATCAGGTCCTGCTATTCTCGCAAAACTTCCGGGTGATGCTGGCGATTTTGATGATCCAGACCAAGAGGCGTATTACAGGGAGCTTCAAGGCGCACGATTAGTCATCACAACCGAAAAGAAATTAGCTGCACTTCATGGCGCCGTAATCGGGGTTCGTGATAAATTCAAACTCGGTTAACCATCAACCCACCAAGTTAGTCATCGCGCCATATGATATAAAAGTTTAGCGTCCCAATGGCATAATCCACCCGCTCGGCAACAACCACTGAAGCCCCATTTAACTATATTTGCTTTTTTGTATATTTATTGTTAAAATTATTATTAATTTTAATCCTTAACGTTAGTACTTTTATTGATGAAAAATCACGAGCAAATATTCGAAGGCCGGCCATCCATACCAGCAAGCGAGCTTGATGAATGGCTCCATATTGATGATCTTGGCAGAGTTATTAATAATCTCCAAACCTTGAGTGCTGAAAATGCCGCTTTTATATGGGCGCACGAGGGCTACAACGCAAAAAGCACGCGCGGTGGCGCAACTGGCAGCGGTTTAGCCTATAAATACGAACTGTTCAAAAATCAGCTATTGGTGTTACATAACCCCGAACATTATCAGGTGAATGGTAGAAAAACTTTTGGATATTATGGTGACAGAAATCCGCATCACGACTTTTGGACCGATAGTTTTGACCATGTAAGGTCTGAAGCAGTGGATGCGTCCCAGACTAAAACAAATGACCCGTCTATACAATGGGAGGAATCAGACTTTTCCGGGTCGCGACGTCACATACTTAGAGAAGAACGATACCGTATAACCGAGCAGCTATTCAGACCGCCAAAAAATCAGGAGGATATTCTGGCGCGTCAGGACACGATTGACCGTATAATACATTTACCCGGTTTTGAGCATCTTGTCGATATGAAAAATGCTGCATATGATGCGGTGATTGGTATCAAAGGGCTTTTCAGGGCGGATGATTATGAAAATTCACTTTATGATTCGCTTTGTAATAGCGAGAAGCATTCAGCAATAATAGGCGACTTCCACGAAAAAGTCGGCGTGTATGATGTCGACGCTTCGGTTGACGAAAACGTAGATCTCATTAACCACGGTTTTGATAAATTGATGCAGGTCGTTATAGAGCTCCGAGCGGTCGAGTTTGGGATGGGCATAAAACTACCAAAACCTGAAGATATCGAGCAGCTTCAAGGTGTAATCGACAAGATGGTTTCACTTGACGGCAGCCGCCGTGTCACTAAAATAATTTCCGACAAAAATACATGGTTTGATTTTAAGACTGAAGCTATAAATAGCATCATAGATTGTTGCGAAGAGCTATTCATGTCAGTTGGCATGCCGCTAGAACTAGCTAAACTCGTGCGGGATCAGGACTGGTGCAAAGCAACGTTCAACCCAGATGAGCCTGATGCTTACGCGGGTGCATGGAATATAGCCAGGGACAAGCGAGTGCAAACCCGTATAGCTAGCCCGGAATCGTCGGCACCTTTGATTATCTTATCCGGCCCGAACACTTCGGGCAAAAGCACCGCCATGGAAACCGACATGCTTTTGCGGTTAGCCGCACAAGCTACCGGCTTCGCCCCAGCTAAAACGGCAAATATACACCCGTCAGCTGCGTTTATTTCACTGCAGAGAGCGGGTACCAATGATCGTAATGATCTAAGCGCATTTATGAATGAGATTAAAGCATGGAAGGGTGCGTTTGAAGTACTTAGTGATACAGCACATACACGGATATATGCAGACGAAAGCTACTCGACAACAGCTCCCGAAGACCAAGCAGAGCTACAGATTAAAACTGCTGAATACCTTATGAAGCAGTTTGGCGCGTATATTATGCTTGCAACTCATAATGGTATCACGCTAAATCACGCCATTGTGCTGGATCCTAATAAAACTGGCGTCTTTCATCCTGACACATACGTGACAGAGAAAGGAATCTTAAAACGTTTATACAAGTTATTACCCGGGCCTGGAGACTCTATGTCATTTGTGGTCGCGCGTGGCCGTGGCTTCTCAAATGAAACCCTACAAATCGCAGAGTCCTACCTAGCAGGTGAATCCTCAACTCTGACCGAAAATCGACCTACGCAATTTTTTGAAATAATTGACTACAGCGCAAGTCAAAGAACCGCCGCAATGCTAGAACTAAAGGGTCTTGACGATCTGTTCCCGCATGCTTCTGATGATAAGCTTCTACGAATATTTTCAGATCAAGCTGAAAAATTTAGTTTTGATTTTGACTCATCAATTGCTAGTTACCCTGAATTTTCGAGCGAGTTGATTCCGGACATAGTGGATTATGGGCTCGTGGTTGGCAGCTATTGTTTAAAAGATGAGATTTATAAAATAATTGGCAGAACTACTTCATTACTCCCGGCTGAGATTCTCGAAAGACAACGCTTGTTTTCTTCACTTATAAAGGACGGGGTGTACGTTCCGCTTACGGGTACCATTCCTAAATTAATAGCTTTTGACTTCGCTTCTAAGGCACTCATAAAGGACATTGGCGAAAATTTTAATACGATGAATCCATTTGATAGATACACGCCATTCAAATCCAATAATCCTGAAAAATCAACCGATGGCCTGTATTTGGATGAATTTTTGTCATTTTTTGCAGCCGCTAACGCATATCTTAATTTACAAGAATCTTGTTTCGATAACGTAGACCACGCAACACTAAAAACACAACTAAATGAGCTGGTGACAGCCACACTAGCTGAAGTTGGTCAAACAAATGAAGACATCATGCCTTCAACGGAAGAAACTAAACATGTCATACCCGACTGGGAACGAGAACTATTTATGGATAGCCCCAGTGAAGATCATGATTATTTAAATAAATTTTTAATAGAGATTGGCGTTACGCCACAAGAGAAAATAAATCCAATTGATCTTCTAAAGCTCCTGAGGAGTAATCCCAAAAAAAATAAAGCACGTACCCCGTTTTTAAAACTTGGTGTTGAGACAAAACAAAAAATAGATGACCTAGTAAAAGAAATAGCATCTATCCCGTTTATTGGGCCAAGCTATCCTACGATAGACTTTGCGCAAATCGAAGAAATCGCATTTATTGAGCACTTAGATGCCATAACTAGCTTTAACAACACCTATGCAAAAAAATATCATGAGAAAAACACTACTGCTGAGCAACTGGCAGTCTATAAACGCACTAAGAACAGCGTGACCGCCACGATTGATATTTTACGCAGCACTGACAGTATCCATCTGAGGCAGCTCGCAAACGCTCTTGAATCGCATCATGAAGAGCGGGTCGAATCATTGAAATCAGGCATTAAAGGAAAAACTTTCGTAGAAGCATCATTCGACGATGAGCACGACTCAGATTTTTACTCTTTCTTTGCCCGGCAAACCCCTCTACCATGGCAAGCCAAGCAATTATTACATCTTCATACATTATGCTACGTGGCGGGTGGCTTAGAAAAGCAGGGATACTCACTGGTAGAATTCAACGATACGGGCGAAGTCATCATTGAAAATATGTTTAACCCGGCGATGCTCGGCAAAAAAGAGCTGGTGCGCAACCCGGTGCGTTTTAAGGCCGGTGAAGCTATAGCACTGACCGGTCCGAACGGTTCTGGTAAGACTTTTTATCAAAAAAGCATCACGGCCGCGCTTACTGTCGCGCATGCGACCGGTTTTGCCCCAGCAACTTCAGCAACTATGCCCGTTTTCCAAAAGGTGATCTACATTGACCGCGTGACTAAAAATAGCGAAGGATTAAGCTCGTTCGCTCAAGAGATAGAAAATTGGAAGAATGTATATACCGCAGTCGAGCGACACAATAGGCCGGTTATTATCGGTATCGATGAGCCATTTACGACAACCAGTGAGCGCTATCAAGAAGCACTCACATATGCGATCATGATTGACTTTTTGAAAAAAGGCGATCGTTACATTACAGTAGCTTCACATAATCATCGGGTTATTGACCAGTTGGGCAAGTTCGTAACACCGTTTCACTTCAAGTTCGACATCAACACGCGCGGGTTTATTGAGCGTCATTTTGCATTAGAACCGGGGCATGCCCCTTCACACGCATTCGCAATGGCCCGAACACTTGGCTTCCCAGATGAAATTCTTGTCTAATCAAGACCTCAAAAAAAACCGTGGCAAAGCCCCCAGGCGCTATTTACTTAAGAATACAAAACGGCGCACGTACATACACATTAGTGGTACACTATTACAATGAAATCAGCGATTGGCGCAGGTGTTCTGTTAGGCAGTGTGCTCGGGGGATGGCTGGGAAGCTTACTTGACGGCGGTAATTCTTTTGGCTTATGGGGGATTGTCGGCAGCACTATCGGAGGTCTGCTCGGGATATATATCGCGTATAGGTTCGCTCAAGACTAATCAATCGTATACAGCTAAACTGCTAACTTCTACCCGTTAATTGGCAATTGTCCTTGCACGGCGCAGCGTAGACTGCTATGCTACGCACTCGTCAATCACAACTATAATATGTATACTGGTACAAGCTTATGGCAAAAAATTTAGTAATCGTAGAGAGTCCAGCAAAAGCCAAAACGATCGAGAAGTATCTCGGTCGTGATTTTACGGTGCTCAGCAGCGTCGGTCACATTCGTTCTATCCCTAAAAAAGCCGTCAAAGGCAAGCCAGCTATAGATGTTGCCAATGGTTTTGAAACGCAATACGAAGTCGACCCAGAAAAGAAAAAA
>CAYZFT010000015.1:0-10788 GCA_964477925.1 uncultured Candidatus Saccharibacteria bacterium | reverse complement strand
AGATGTTGCCAATGGTTTTGAAACGCAATACGAAGTCGACCCAGAAAAGAAAAAAGTTATAACCGAGCTTAAAAAGGCTGTCAAAACAGCTGACACCGTCTGGCTCGCAACCGACGAAGACCGCGAAGGGGAGGCTATCGCTTGGCATCTCTGTGAAGTGCTCAAGCTTGACCCTGTTAAAACCAACCGAATCGTTTTTCACGAGATAACCAAACCAGCCATCGAAGCAGCCGTCAAAAACCCGCGCACGGTCGACATGAGCCTCGTTCGCGCTCAACAGGCTCGTCAGATTCTTGACCGTATCGTTGGTTTCGAGCTCAGCCCTGTAGTGTGGCAAAAAGTACCTGGCGGCAAAAGTGCCGGTCGTGTTCAAAGCCCCGCCGTACGGCTACTGGTCGAGCGTGAGCGCGAGATTATCGCATTTGAAGGCAGCGCGCATTTCAAGATTACGGCAGAGTTTATGCATGATGGCGAGACTTTCCGCGCCGAGCTTCCGCAACGTTTTGATAGCGAGTCAGATGCAACCGCCTTCCTCGAAAGCCTGCGGGGTGCTACCTACACCGTCTCAGACGTCCAGACTACTCCCGGTACACGCAGCCCATCTGCACCATTCACGACGAGTACCCTCCAACAAGAGGCTAACTCACGCCTTGGTTTTAGCAGCAAGGCTACTATGTCAAGCGCCCAACGCCTCTACCAAGCCGGCAAAATCACCTATATGCGTACTGACAGCGTCAACCTCAGCGGTCAGGCCATCGCCGCTGCTGCGAGCTACATCAAATCAGCATTTGGTGAGCAATATTCACAAGTTCGCTCCTTTAAGACCAAGAACGCAAGCGCCCAAGAGGCACACGAAGCCATCCGTCCAAGTGATATGGCCGCCGAGCGCGCTAGCACTGACGAGTACGACCAAAAACTCTACACGCTCATACGCAACCGTACACTTGCCAGCCAAATGTCACCCGCCAAACTCGAGAAAACCGTTATTACTATTGCTATCGAGTCTCGAGTCTCGAGTCTCGAGTCTCGCCCCTTCGAAGCCAAAGGTGAAGTCGTCGTCTTCGACGGATTCCTACGAGTCTACGGTCGCCGAAAAGACGACGAAATCTTGCCCCCACTCAGCAGCGGGGATAGCATAACGCTGAGCGAAGCAGTCGCCAAGCAAGTCTATGCACGTCCACCAGCTCGCTATAGCGAAGGTTCACTCGTCCGCAAGCTCGAAGAGCTCGGAATCGGCCGTCCAAGCACCTACGCTACCATTATCAATACCGTGCAAGCTCGTGGCTATGCGGTCAAGGGCGAAGGCGAAGGTACTCCCCGAGAAGTTATCGTTTTATCATTTGATGGAGATGCCGTTAAGCGTGATGTCGTCGAGGAAAAAACTGGCGCCGACAAAGGCAAACTCGTCCCGACACCGAGTGGGGAACTCATCAGCGACTTCTTGGGTGACCATTTCACTCCTATAGTCGACTACGGTTTTACCGCACACGTTGAAGAAGGCTTTGACGCCATTGCCGAAGGTAAAGTCGAGCGCAATAGCATGCTCAGTGACTTTTACGAGCCATTCCACGCGCTCGTCGCAAAGTCCGACGCCATCGATCGCAGCACCGTTGCACAGGCTAGGGAAGTGGGCGTTGATCCCAAGACCGGCAAAATGATTTTTGCACGAATTGGCCGGTTCGGGCCACTGTTGCAGCTTGGTGAAGGCGACGACAAAGCAGACAAACCCCAGTTCGCACCCCTACCAAAAGGTATGCGGCTCGAAGCCGTCACGCTCGATGACGCCCTACACGCCTTCCAGCTGCCACGACTCGTTGGCCAGACCGAAGACGGTCAAGACATCAAGGCTAACATCGGCCGTTTTGGCCCGTACATACTCATCGGCAAGTTGTTTGTCAGCATAAAACCGCACGATCCGCGCGAAATCACGCTCGAAGAAGCCCGCAAGCTCTATGCGGCCAAGCTCCAGGCCGATATCGACAAAAACATCGCTGATTTTGGTGATGGCATTAAGGTACTCAAGGGTCGCTACGGCCCCTACATAACCGACGGTAAAAAGAACGCCAAAATCCCCAAAGGCACCGAGCCCAAAGACATTACCCACGACGAAGCCAAAAAACTCCTCGCCGAAGCCCCCGCCACCAAATCAAAACGCCGCTTCCCACCCCGCAAACCCAAGAAGTAAAGGAAAACGATTATCGATTTCCGATTATCGATTATGGAATTCGAGAAACGATTAACGATTTACGATAAACGGATAAGCTCGGCGGCTACCGAGTATTTGCGAAGATATTCGGAGGCAGTGGGGCACTCTGGAACCATCCTGGCTAAGATGTTGTTGCTCATTACAACAAAAGGGCACATGCGTAGCGAAGCTTAGTGTGTGACCGTTGTAATCAGCAACAACAGCTCACCAAGATGGTGTAAGCGTGCCGAGGTTTTCTGGTTCTCTTTTGGCGGTCCAAAAGAGAATCCGCCAGTGGTGCGGGAACCACAACGAGAATAGACCTATTGATTTCTTGATGACTGGATCCCCTTCGCTGTACAGCGAATCGCTGGGGACGACGGAGAAGGAAAGATTTTTTCACTCGCCGTACGGTGGGCTCAGGACGACAGGGGCAGGAGGGATATTCTTCGCCTACCGCACGGAGTTGCCAGTAGCGCAGGGTAGTGGCCTGGCTGATACTGATTTTGACCAAGGGCAAAAGGTGAGATGCGTACGTTTTCACAACACATTATGTGCTTTTCGGTCTAGTTTTGTGATACAATATACGTATCCGAGAAAATGTGTTTGACTTTTACAAACTTAAGTTATAAAATAGAGGTTATATGAGTACTGCGACTGACAAACCCACCCTACTGAACACCGAACAAATCGTTCAAGACATCTTGAACAGCATTGAGCGCGAACGCGAACGCGAGATTATCGCCCGCCGCTTTGGCCTCTTTGACCGCAAAGAAACCCTCGAGCAAATCGGCGAGCTTCTTGGCATCACCCGTGAGCGTGTCCGCCAGCTCGAAAAAGTCGTCGTCACCAGACTCCGAGATACTAGCCTCGACCTACCGCACATTGCCGAAGTCGAAGACACATTACTCGCTGCCCTCGAAGCAGCAGGGCAGGCGGCCCGCGTCACCAAGCTATCATCTGTTCTCACCGCCGAAAACACCCGCACCGACCAGTCTCGTATCGCTTTTTTGACCGAGCTATGTCCACGCGTTAGCGTTATCGGCGAAGATGACCATTTCTTCCAGTCAGCAGGGGTAGCAAAAGTCCACGACACAACCAAACTCAAAAAAGAAGTTGCAGTCATCGTTGATGCTATCAAAAAAGCCGGCAAGCCTGTCGACACCAAAGAAATGACCAAACTAGCTGCTATGCCGAGCGATGAATACACTGCAGCCCTAGCTAGCACCAGCAAACAGCTTGCAACCCTGAACGGCCGCTGGGGCCTCGTTAAATGGCCTACCGTCAACCCAAAGAACATTCGAGACAAGATCTATGTTATTCTCAGCGAAAACAAGAAGCACATGCACTTCAACGAAATCGCCGAAGCCATCAAAGTCAGCGATTTCAAGCGTAAAGATGTGACCACCCAAGCCATCCATAACGAGCTTATCAAAGACAAGCGCTTCGTCCTGATTGGCCGCGGCATCTACGCTCTCAAAGAGTGGGGTTACAGCAAGGGTACTGTCGCCGACATCATCGCCGACGTCCTCCGCGAAGCCAAAGAACCGCTACACCGCGACGAGATCGTCAAGCGCGTGCTCAAGAGCCGCTTCGTCAAAGAAACCACCATCCTCCTGAACCTACAGAGCAAACCACAGTTCAAGCGCGTCGCCAAAGCCACCTACGAACTCAGCGAATAATTTTTAACCCACTGAAATGATTATTGGCAAAACAAGCCATGATGGTCGTACTCTCCCGGTGTACTCCACTGAATCAATCGCTTGGAAACGTGAAGAAATCGTAAGAACCTGCAGGAGCACACGAGAGGCTACTTTTTTACGTGGCATTCGCGTTGATCCTTGGGTAGATTTCAACTTGAATACACTACTCAAAGTTGCGGACAATGTCTTTGAGGAAGTTGCTAGTTACTGCGGGGCGACAGTAGTAGGGCATACGTGGGGTCTTGCAAAGACACCCTTAGAACTTAGGTATTTCTATTACAATGATGTTGTTTTTGCACATAGAAGCCTGCCACTAGGCATGTCCCTGGTCGCAGAGGTCGCTGTGCTGAACCACGCTTATGATTTAGATGATGCCGACGATACCACTTTAGCGTCTACTGTACGCACAGCAATAGCCTCCTATCGTTATGATAAATCCAGAAACTACGTTTGGACAGATGGTAGTACAGCGCAATTTATGATTGAAGCTGCTGAGACAAGTCCAAAGCTAGTTTTAACCGATATTGAGCCTTTAGTCTTACGACGAGAGAGCGATGATGTGGGAAGATTATTTCGAAGTACCTCACGGGTGGAATAATCAGAACGAAACATTTTGCGAACAGATTCTTGAAAATTTTTAGATGATGGGGTAATAGGGCCATCACCGCTGGTACGCTCCTGATAATTGACAAAAATTGTGAACATAGTGCACAAATTACGAACAAGGCAACAGAATAAACAATCATCATGGTCAAAATGCCGAATAGGGATTCTAAGACTTTTGATGGCGGCGGAGTAGGATAGTTGAAAGTTTTTACATAACGATTGTATAGTTCGGCAAAATATTTGGGCGTGGAAGGCAGCAGTGTGATACAATTTGGGTGCGACATTTCATGTCGCTCAATGTATATTTTGCGACGTAGATATCCTATAAATAGTTGATTACTGGTATGGCCCCCTACAGGGGACTTTCTGGGTTGACCATGTAGAATGTATGGTATTTGCCCGTAAACATGTCTACCGACGCATACATCTACGCACCTCTGCATCTGTTATATGCCACTCAAGAGACCTACGTCACTGCATAGCCCTAGTGTTTGCTTTTTTGACGTAACGCTATCAAAGTATGTTTATTTGACTTTTCCACAGCTCCGTTGTGAAAACATTTGCTTTTTCACATATTTGAATTGTTTACTACCTTTCCCCTTTTTCTCCCCACTGCCCTTATTTATTTGACAATTGCACTGCCCTACTGCATTGTATGTTTTTTTACTGTTTCTAATTATTTACATTTACGAACATTTTGCGAACGTAGGGTAGGAGAGCGCTAGGGGGAGTCTTCACCGAATTATCATTACCTGACCGATACCAATACATCGCCGTAGGTACATTCGGCTTTTGGCTTTAAATAAGTGGTAACTGGTCATGTTTTTTCAGCCTGCCGAGAAACACACTGCCCTACTTGTAATAGACACGCCCCGGGACTCGCACGTCGAGATACGTCGTTGGTACCGTTGAACCGAGCTGCTCAATAGTCGCGATTGCTGCGCCACTTTGCTGCAAAGCGTCTTCTTCAAAATTAAATCGCACAATGTAGGGTTTACCGTCAAGCCGCAGGGCAACCTCGTATGCCTTATTGGCGGGCAGAACAAAAGAAGCAACCTTACTGTTAGCCTGCTCAAACTGGTAGAGTACCGTCCTCATGAACTCAACGTGCGACCTTGGGAGCAGACGCTTGCCGACCTCCACTTTTTCACCTGTTTCGTCCTGTACAAGTGGTAGTGTTAGCTCGCCGGTAACCGCACCCGTTATATAGCCCGAGGCGCTGAGCGTATAGTAGCTCGCACCTTGCTGGAGGGTTAAAACCGCTTCAGACTGCACCACATAAGCTGTTGGCCTACCCCCAACGACAGGTACGGTAACGACCGCACTCTCAATCTCTGGGTGGCGACGACGCAGCTCGGCTGCTATGCCACGAGTATCAATCGTTATTTTGCTGCGGCTCAATATGCTCGAAGCAAGTATGTCATTAACGGTATTCTCATAAATTTCGGCACTCTCGGCAGATTTCGTACCATCTGGCTGTAGTAGCACTACCCTACTCTGATTATTTAGCAAAATGAGCTGGCCCAAGAGTAGCAGGCTCGGCACGAGTAGCACCCATAATAACAACTTGCGCTGCCGCGAAGAACTATGCCGATTCACACCAACAGGCGCGTTAAGCAAGCTACGTGAACGCTCAGGCGCATCGCCCTTACCTGTTGTAGCGGTCCGACTAGCCTGGCGGTTAGCATAGTAGACAAAATCAGGCCGACCACCACCCTCGAGCCGCACGGTGCGACGCGGTTCGACAGTGGGGGTAGACTTTTTGCCGCTAAATAGCCCCATGCCCTACCCCTCCAAGCTCAATCAACAACCGCGCTAGGTCTTTGGCCGAACTGGCACGAGCAAAGGTATGGAGTTGCTTGCCGAGTTGGTTGCGCCGCTCAGGATGACGAAGTAGCTTCAAGGCAGCATTTGTCAGTAATTCATGATTGTTCTGTAGCGCCGTCTCATCAATGTTTATGATGGCGCCTTGCTTCTCGTAGGCGACCGCGTTTTTGAGCTGGTGCCCGCCGGTTAAAAGCGGATTTGGCACGATGATACATGCCTTAGCCTGTGCAGCCAACTCGGCAAAATTGGTGGCGCCACCACGTGCTACTACCACGTCTGCTGCCCCACTGTATTTGTAGAGTTCGGTCGTGTAGCCAATCACATGCACACGATTCCGCTCGGTAGGCCCCAAGCATGCATCATACGCTTCACTCACGACAGCCTCATGTTTTTTGCCCGCGGTATGAATGATGGCCAAGTTCGGGAACGTACGTAACAGTTCTGGCGCCGCCAGTACCGTTGCATGGTTAAGCCGTGCAGCGCCAAGCCCACCACCCGTCACGAGCAAAACTAACCCGTGCTCACCCATGCCGATTTCACGGCGCAATCGCGCCTGCTCGGCAGCGTTAACGAGTCGATATTCAGGGGCAACCGGCACGCCAACATCCGTCGTCTTCTCTGTCGGGTATGGGTATAAGGATGGCTCAAGTGCAACGGCGTGCTTGGCCGCCCAGTGAGCAATGATTCGATTGGCTAACCCAGGAATAGCATCGGAGTCATGCGTAAGGTATGGGACATGTCGAAGCGCCGCAGCCAACCCAACGGGCACACCCACAAAACTACCCTTGCAGAAGATAGCATCGGGGCGAACTCGGCCTAACAGACGATAACTTTGCCAAAGCCCGACTAAGACTCGAAAACTATCCCGCACGTTGAGAACCATTGTCCGCACATCAAGCAGCTGTTTCAGCCCTTCGCCGTGGTAGCGCCGGAATTTACCTGCCGAGACAGTGTACACCTTGTCAATAAGTTCGTTCTCGGCGACAATTTTGCCAAAAGCGTCGCCTCGCTGGCCAATATATATCAACTGTGTGTCTGGTCGAAGCTGTTTTATCTCATGGGCAACGGCTAGAATCGGCGTAATGTGGCCGCCCGAACCGCCCCCTGTCATAACTATTTTCATTATTCCCCCTTCCCACTGTGGGCGCTTGCCGTGATGTAAAACTCGTATAATGCGATACCTGAAAAGCCAGGCCAAGAGCCGCCCCTACAAAGAGCACGCTGGTACCGCCATAGCTAATCAGGGGCAATGTAATGCCCTTGAGCGGCAACAATCCTATCATAGCACCGATATTGATGATTGTCTGTGTGCTGAGCCAGGCCAAAACACCAACAACCACAAGCCTGCTAAATAACGTCGGCGCTCGCTCAACAATGAGCCTGAGCCGCGCAAACAGCGTCACAAACAACCCAACCAACAAAATACTGCCAACAAAGCCAAATTTCTCGGCATAGATGGCGAAGATAGAGTCGTTTTGCGCTTCGGGCAGATAGCCATATGCTTGTGCGCCCTTGCCTACCCCCAGCCCGACCATACCACCCGAACCAATCGCAATCAGTGCCTGACAGGCTTGGTAACCTGTCGTCTGACAACTTGTTTCGGGGTTAAGATATGTGTGCAACCGGGCACGACGATACGGCGTGGCACTAATGAGCAAAACTCCCCCAACAACTGCGATAAGTGCAACGAGCACCAACCGACGCATCGGCAAGCCGGCTACGTATGCCATCGCACCAAACATCGCCACAATTACACCCATCGAACCAAGGTCACTTTGCACACCTGCGACCAGCACGCCAACAACCAGCAAGATTACGAGAAGCGGGTACAACGTTTTGCGTGCATCTTTAAGTTCACCGCGCTTTGCCTGAAGTGCAAAAAAGCCACTAATTGTAATAAGTAATGCAAACTTCAGCATCTCAACAGACTGCAATGAGAGTGGGCCAAACCGAATCCACCGGTGCGCTGGATAGGCCGGTATAACTGGAGTCAAGAGTGCCACAATTGTACCCATAAGCGCCACACCCAACAACGCCCACTGCCACTGACGCCATAACCGTAGCGGTACGCGTGATGTTACGATAAAAGCCACCGCGCTCAGTACGATAGCTATCAACTGACGTGTTACATAGTTTGCACCACCATCGCCCCGTGTTGCACTCAGTGCCGGGCCAATCGAATACACAACAATTAGCCCTATAGCGAGTAGCAATACTGTCAGTATCACAAGCCAGTAGTCGGGCCTGTGTCGGCGCATTGTACCTTCAGTAGCTTGCCGGGCACCGACGCTAACGCGTGCATGACGCGAATCCCACACCCCTCGACCTGATTTAGGCATACTTTCCTAGAACGTACAGTGCCAGGCCAAAAAGCGCCATAATGGCGCCGATTACCCAGAACCGCATCGTTACTTTAGTTTCTGGCCAGCCAATCGCCTCAAAGTGGTGGTGTACTGGCGAAACCCGAAATATCTTTTTGCCGTTGCGAAGTTTTTTTGAGGCCACTTGTAAAATAACCGAGCCCGCTTCTGCCACAAACACTGCACCAATAACAGGAAGCAACAGTACCGTGTCGGTAATCATCGCCACCACTCCAAGCGCCGTACCAAGCGCAAATGAGCCAACATCACCCATAAAAAACCGCGCCGGAAAGATATTGAACCACGTATAGCTAAGCAACGCACCAACCATAGTCACACAAAAACCAGCCACTGCATAACGCGCATCGAGTACAGCGATAACTGCATAGGTTGCAAATGCAATTGCCGTCAGACCGCCAGCTAAGCCGTCGAGGCCATCGCTAATGTTGACTGCATTGGCCGTAGCCACGACCACAAAAGCAAATATCGGGATAATCAGCCAGCCAACATTGATTGTCCCACCAGTAACCCCCGGGATTGACAGCGTGTCCACGCCAAGCTTGTAGTAGAAAAACCAGCCACCCACTACGGCCACGAGTGTGATAAGCAAAAGTTTGAGCCGCGAGGGCAGCCCTGCCTTGCCTTTACCTGTCCCGCGTATATTAATAATGTCGTCGACGAGCCCAACCAGAGCCGCACCCGCAAATGCTGCCAGCGGTAACCAAGTCTGCGACCGCACCAAGTTAAAACTGAATGTAATCACGCAGACGGCGACGATGAAAATGACACCTGCCATCGTCGGAATGTGTCGTTTGTGTTTCTCGGCGTGCAGCTTCATGAATATTTTTGCCGGCTCACCCGTGAGCGTTTCGGTACGTGGTTTTTTCCAGAGTTTCCACCGATATGCCAACGCTGTGTACATCGGCGTCAGCGCCATTGACAGCGCAAACCCCGCTACGCCAAGCAGCAGCATCTTGAGTAACAGCGCATAATTATCGACAAACAGCAGATTGGTATTAATGGTTTCCATTGGCGTTTCTCTTTCGGTTATATCTCTGTAAGTATTTTAACACAATCTTCATTTTCACCGCCTCGGTAGACATCATTTTTTGGGGCTCGGGCGCGCGTAGTTTTTTTGTATATACCATCCGTTCAGGCCGCCGCTACTGTGACTTAGGGGTTACGCCGTAATTGTCAATCAGCATGTGTGCGACTTCAGCAAAGACTGGTTGACCAGTGTTGGCACCGGCATAGCCAGCGTAGTTGCGGGGTTCAATATTGTAGATTACGATGGTGTACTGCGGCTTATCACCACCGACAAAGCCCATAAACGTGCCATTAAAGACGTCCTCGCGGTAACCACCCCCGCCCTCTTTGACCATCTCAGCTGTACCGGTTTTGCCGCCCACTACATACTGGTCGCCGAACCGCATGTAGGGCCAGGTTGTGCCGTGTTGTTTTGTCACATAATCGAGCAGTCCAATCATGTCGTTACTGGTTTTTTGTGAGACAACTCCGGAACGTAGTACCTTTGGCTCAACTGCATCAGCCACTCCGCCACCTGACTTTTTTGCCGCCACGAGATGCGGCTGATAGTAGTTGCCCCCGTTGACAATCGCGCTCAATGCCGAACCCATCTGCAATGCCGTTGCACTATAGGCCTGGCCAAACGACATGTTGGCATAGGTGATAGTGATGCCATTGTCTTTATTGTCTGGACCAGTCAGGTAGCCTGCACCCTCATAGCCTTGCTCTATGCCAGTTGGCTTACCAAGCAAGTAATGGCCGCTAAAATACTCATGCAGTGCCTGCCGTGCCTGGTCGTTTACCTTACCTCCACCTAATTGCATCAAAACCCATACTGCACCGGTATTGAGCGAGTTATTGAGCATCGTTTTGATTGTCTGCGGCCCAGAACCAGTCCCCTCGGCGACATTCTTGACCCGTGCGCCATCTAGTGTCCATCCGCCCGGGTCATAATAGCCCGTTTCTGGCGTGATGACGCCCTTGTCGAGTGCCGCTGCGGTCGTCAAAACCTTCGTAATAGAACCGGGCTCGATTGGCTCCGTAACGGCTGCATTCTGAAACACATTACCGTCCTGAACAG
>CAYZFT010000014.1:0-21430 GCA_964477925.1 uncultured Candidatus Saccharibacteria bacterium | reverse complement strand
CGCAGTGATGCCATTTGCTCGTCGTGGCGGCGTCGTATATTCGTGGCATCGGCTCGCTCGCGCTGGAGTGCATCGGTCAGCTCGGCAATTTGCTGCTGCAGGTCAGAATTCGGAATTTGGATTTTAGAATCTTGGAGTGGCGCATCATCGCTGCCAAGCAGTACTTTGCCGATTTTCTTCTTGTGGTTCGCCTTGTTATCGTCTGCCATGTTTTTCCTCCCCGTTTCTAGATCACCAATTCAATATTCTATTTTATAACACTTCTTCAAGCGTACTACCAGCGTGGCCGACAAGTGCCATGACGTCACGGTAATTTTGCCGCGTCGGGCCAAGCACACCAATGTAGCTATGGTCGCTAAACGGGCTGCGGAAACGGCTGATGATGAGACTAACATCGGCGCTGCGGCCAATGGGGTTCTCGGCGCCAATGTAGACATTAAGCGGGCGGTTCGGCGCAGCTTCGCGCAGCCATGGCTCGAGGTTATCGAGTAGGTTGGCGACTTGTTGCACCTGTTGGCCGCCAGCGAACTCGGGTTGACCAAAGAGGTTGCCAAGGCCGCTAATGTACAGCTGGTTGCCGATGGTCGCGAGACCGAGGTTATGTGTGAGCTCAACGAGCGTATCGACGGTGTTGCGAATGGCGCGCTCCGGCATACCACCATCTTGCACGCGGGCGCTCAGGGCACGCTCGGCGCCGCGCTCGGGTAAGTTATCGACGCCTTCGGCGATGGTGTTGACATAGTAGCGGTAGCCCTTGTCGGTCGGGATTCGCCCCGCACTGGTGTGTGGCTGTCGTATGTAGCCCAGCCGTTCGAGCTCAACCATCTCAGCACGCACAGTCGCCGATGACACCTTAAAGACCTTGGCAAGCAAACTGCTGCCAACAGGCACAGCCACTTCTGCGTACTGCTCAATGATAGCGGTAAGTATTTGCGTTTGTCTTGGAGACATGGTGTGATTGTAGCATACTGGCACTCAAATGTCCAGAGTGCCAGCCCGAATAATAGCGTCGTTGTAGGCCTTATGTACGTGATGTACTATGAGTCTATGAAGAAAAAACTACTCATACTACTGGTGTTTGTTGGTCTCATTATTGTATCTGTTGTCGCTGTATTATTTTTTGTGGGGCGTGATACATCATTCAACGACACAACGCTAGCGGAAATAAAGAAAACCCTAAAAGATGACAGTCCGACTTGCCTTGAAAGTTCTAAAACGGTTTCAATACCCGCAAAAGATGAGCACGGGCTACAGACTGCAGTCGTCACGGCAATAATTGACGTACCAGCCGGAACAAATGTTGATGTACGAGTCGCGAGTATGAATGCCACAGAAGCAACCGGGTCATCAAAATATGACGGCAACTACGGCACGTATAATTACGTTGCCGAAAAAGTCGCTGAATTATCTTCAAACGACCAAACCCCGAGCATCTGGAAAGTCACCTCATTCGTAGCCTGCAAAAGCTAGTCACTTCAACGATATTTTTAAGGGCAGCGACAATTTGGATATTAAGGTTAATAAACAAGTTTTTAGTTCGACATCGACGCGTACAACGTCACTGATTTGCAAGTGCTAGGGCAGCTTTTTGCTGCAATTCGAACGCGATTTTATGAGCATGCGCCCTGACAGACTCATCTATCACTGCGCCATGGGCAATACTATCGACTTCCTTGATAGCATCTGCAAGATTATCGTTGACAACAAAAACAAACCGATTATCACTCAAGGCGATATCGAGCTCAACCAAAGACGTTTCAAGACGGTTGCGGACCTCGTGTTTTGGCAGCTCACTACGGTCGCCCATACGGCGCATCCACTCTTCATAACTTGGCGGCAACACAAAAATCGGAATCGTATTTGGCTTAGCTCGGAGTATCACCTCGCAGCCTTGTACCTCGATATCAGTTATAGCTATCTTGCCTGTCTCGTGTGCTCGCACCACTTCACGCACACTCACACCCGAAACCTGCTGATTATGTATAATCGCCGCTTCGATGAATAAACCAGCTCGTAAGTCTGCAAGAATGTCCTCCTCGGGGCGAAAAAAGTATTCAACACCATGGCGCTCAACAACCTCCGTACCTTTTACGCGCATCGGGCGAGTCGTGTCAGAAACAATGTTGTAGTACTCGCCGCCGCTAAGTAATCGTTCTATGATGGTGTTTCGCCCGGCGGCAGTCACCGAAACCATCAGAACGAGCTGCGTATCTAAAAGAATCTTTTTAGCATCATCACTAATCTTGTAATTTTCTAGTGTTTTTTCATATTCTTTGCGGTATTTCAACTCTGGCATAGAGCCGGGAACGGCTGTGGTGACTCTGGGGATTTTTGGGTTGTCAGAAGTTTTATCGGCTGGTTTCATGTATATGTTATAGCAGACGCAGCCTTGCTTGCAAAACGGTCATGGTTGATATGGTATAGTTATTATCAAATTGAGAAGGAGTGTACGAATGAAAAAAGCGCCTGACTTTACCCTGAAGGACCAAGACGGCACCTGGCATTCGTTGGCTGATTATACTGGCAAATGGCTTGTGCTGTATTTTTACCCGATGGATGGCACTCCGGGTTGTACGAAAGAAGCCTGTAGCTTTCGCGACGCCCGCTCGGCCATAGCCGATTTCGGCAATGCAGAGGTTGTCGGTATCAGTAAAGACAGTACCGACAGCCACCGCAAATTCGCCGACAAGCATAACCTCGGTTTTACCTTGCTCAGCGACCCAGACCACAAAGTGATTGAGGCATACAACTCATGGGACCCTAAGTCGTTTTGGGGCAAAAAGTTCCTTGGTACAAAACGCGATACATTCATCATCAACCCAAAAGGTGAGATTGCAAAAGAATATCGTGGTGTCAATCCTAACAACCACGCCGCTCAAATCATCGCCGACCTCAATACCCTACAAAACTAACGGCGTCTTCACTTCACCTATAAGACGAGGCATTCGTGCACTCTGTTCGCTTCTGATACAACGCAATCTTAAGGTTTGAGCTTTGCTTTCAAGCTTGCCAGGGTGCTGTCACTCAAGCCGATGCCGGTTTTGAGGTAGTTGTCGATTGAGCCATATTGAGAACGCGCTTTGGCGAGGCCTTTATTGAGGGTGCTGCTACTAGTCGAAGATGTTTTTAGGTACTCAGTCATGACCTGAGAGTCATTTGCGCCAAGCGTGTACATAACCAAAGCGGTAATCCAGCCAGTCCTGTCCCTGCCAAGCGTGCAGTGTATGAGAACTTTACCCGGGCTAGTTGCAATGTCGGTAATCGTATTTTTGATAGCAGTACGGTCTGAGCTGCCCGTAACAAACTTCGTATAGTCCGTTGTGCTTGTCATGGGGTAACTAACACGCGATACACCTGGAACTGCTTTGTCGGGGTATGATTTTTGAGCACTTGTTTCACGCAAATCGATAATCAGCCCTCCACTCATAAGGTTTGAGAGGCTGGTTATGTCACTGGCCGATGCTTCATACAAGCGAGCCGAGCGATACAAAACACCCGCCTTGATAGTACCTGAGGAACCGGCAGTATCGCGGAAATTCTTTAGTTTGCTAAAGGTAACACTTGCACCCGATGGGGTTGTCGTGGGTTGATTTGTGGTCGACGAGGCGTTAACAGAAGCTGTGGTACTGGTGTCCTCGTTGGTTGCAGCAGTAGCTGTAGTCGTTGCCGTTGTAGAGGCAGTCGTTGTTGGCGTAGTCTTAATCGGAGGTGTCGCCTTAGTCGTTGCACTACATGCTTTACGCTTGGCGGTTGCAGCCCTGCCCGAATATGACAGCTGGCATAGCTTGTCCCATGTTTGTTGCCCAATTTTGCCATCTACTGCTAACTTCTGCTTTTTTTGGAAACGTGCAGTCTTCTTGGCGGTCAATGATGTATATTTCGTGTCAACTTTGACATCCGAGCCGGTACCATGCGTCGCATTCAGCATCCTTTCGGCATTTTTGACGCAAGTCCCCTTGCTGCCAGTTGCCAGGACGCTTTCTTTACACCCAGACGTTGCTGCGCTGCTCATGGACATGGTGTAGACGCCGATTGCTCCTACAACAATAACCGCTAGGACCGGTAGCAAAAAATGGTGGCTAAAACCGCGAGAATAAAGTTTTTTGTAGTTTTTCATTATTTTTCTTTCTATAGCTTTTAGCTGCTATTGTCATGATAGTGGCGCCAAGCATGTTAGTCAAGCTGCCTTTGTGTTCACAAGTGTTGTGCGGTGCTATTTCATAGCCATAGTAGGTTTCATTCGCAACAAATACCATTGCAGACCGATGCGCGCCGCACTAGTCGCGTTTGAGCATGACAGTGAAGGCTTCGGAGGGGATATCGACTTTGCCGAATTTCTTCATGCGCTTTTTGCCTTTGGCCTGCTTGGCGAGCACTTTCTTTTTGCGGCTCACATCACCGCCATACAGCCCTGTTGTGACGTCCTTGCGGTAGGCGCTGACATCTTCACGGGCGATAAACCGGCCGTTGATGGCGGCTTGCAGGGCTATTTGGAAGTTCTGGCGTGGGATGACTTCTTTGAGCTTGGCTACCATGTCGCGCCCCAAGGCTTGCGATTCGCTACGGTGCGCCATGACACTGAGGGCGCCGACAATCTCACCGGCGACGTAAAAATCGATTTTCACCAGGTCTTCGGCACGGTAATCGTCGAGTTCGTAGTTGAAGCTACCGTAGCCGCTGGTAATGCTTTTGAGCTGGTCATAGAAGTCGGTCAAAAGGTTGGCGAGCGGTGCTTCAAAGCTCACCATGGCTCGCTCATCGATGTAACTGAGGTTTTTGTGTATGCCGCGCTTGGATGAAATGAGCTGTATGACGGGACCAACGTAGGTCTGTGGCACAACAATCTCACCTTTTATCCATGGCTCGCGGATTTCGGTGATTTTTGATGGGTCGGGCAAATCAGCAGCGCTCTTGATATCGAGCTCTTCCCCATTGCTCAGACTGACTTGGTAGTCGGTGCTCGGGTTTGTGACAACGAGATCAAGGTTGTATTCACGCTCTAACCGCTCGCGGATAATATCCATGTGCAGTAACCCGAGGAAACCGATGCGCACACCGAAACCGAGGACAGGTGAATTCTCGAGCGTGAATTGCAGTGCACTGTCGCTGAGCGTCAGTTTTTCGACAGCGTCTTTGAGCTCTTGGTAGTACTCATTGCTCTCTGGGAAAAAGCCGGCATAGACAAACGGCTGCACGTGTCGGTAGCCAGGCAATGGCTCGGTGGCGGGGTTCGCGGCAAGCGTAATCGTATCGCCAACCTTTGCCTCACGCGTACTTTTGAGGTTGGTCACGATGTAGCCGATTTCGCCTGTTTGCAACTCAGCTCGCGCTGTCATTTCGGGCGTCAACGCACCAACTTCAAGCGCCAGGCCTATGGCACCTGTCGCAAACATCTTAATCTGCGCACCCTTGTTAATCGCCCCGTCAAAAAGGCGCACATATAGGATTACCCCTCTGTAATCGTCGTAATAGCTATCGAAAATCAATGCGCGCGTCCCCTTACCGAGTAACAACCCTTTGGTTGCCCGGACGGGTGGTGATGGGACATCAGCCACAACACGGTCAAGCACGGCCTCGACACCCTGACCTGTTTTGGCCGAAATCATCAAGATGTCTTCTTGTTTGCACCCAAGCAGGCTGATGACCTCGCGGCTCACTCTGTCAACATCGGCTGCTGGCAGATCAATCTTGTTGAGCACAGGGATGATAGTGAGATCAGCGGCTATTGCAAGGTACACATTGGCCAGTGTCTGGGCTTGGATGCCCTGAGAAGAATCAACGACAAGCAAGGCACCTTCGCACGCCTGAAGGCTCCGAGACACTTCATACGAGAAATCGACGTGGCCTGGGGTGTCGATAAGGTTGAGCTCGTACCCCTTATATTCCATTCGTACCGGCGCGAGCTTGATGGTAATGCCCTTTTCACGCTCCAAGTCCATCCTATCAAGCATTTGCGCCTTCATATTGCGCTTTTCTACCGTACCCGTGAGCTCGAGCAACCTATCTGCCAGGGTCGATTTGCCGTGGTCGATGTGCGCAATAATGCAAAAGTTCCGTATGTAATCTTGGTTCATTACGCGGTATTATAGCATCTCTACCCCTGTTTGAGAAGGGTTTGAATTGTTTCAGTATGCTCAGCTAATCCTCTACGCGGAGGGGGCGGAAGATGAAGCGTCTTGCGCGCGCGATGAGCGCTTTGGCTTCCTCGAGGTCAAATATGAGCGAAATAACCATATGGGTCACAAAGACAGAGCCTGAAATAATCGCTAGCTTCGAGCCAAGCACGAGTGGGCCGACATCATTCCTGCCGAGCGGGAAGTATGAGACCGCGACGTAGCCCGCAATCAGGCTGAACCCAGTAACTGACACGATTTTGATAACACCATTTATAAACTGTCTGTCGAACAGTTTTGGGTCACGCACAATCATAATAACGGACAGCACTATGACTTCCGTTGCTGCAACAATTGATTGGGCAACTGCCAGCCCAAGCACGCCGTAGTGGCGAGATAGTGAGTAGGCCAAAACTACATTGAGGGCAATAACAAAAATCGAGACGATGAGCGGAGTACGCGTGTCTTTTTGTGAGTAGAACCAACGAGAGATGAGCGAGAAAAGCACGCGAAAGAGTATGGCAACGCACAACGCACCAAAGATGATGCTAATCTCAGGGGCGTTGCTCGAAAAGATGAGTCGCGCCAGATAGCCACGGGCAAAGAAACTTATCACCACGAGTGGTAGCGTAATCCATATCATCAGACGAAGCGTACGCAGGAATTCGCGCCTAAATAGGTCGGGGCGACCCTGGCTGAGTCGCGCATTCATCCGCGGGAAAAAAGCGGTTGAGATTGCCGTACCGACAAGCAGTATTGGTGCGGTGTGCAAGACATAGGCACTGTTGTAGTTGCTCACCGCCGTAGCGCCGCCAAGCAGCTTCGATGAAGCAATGTTGGTTTCGACAATGTTCTGTACCTGGTCAAGCCCCTGGTCGAGTGATCGAGCGGGCAACTGCTTAAGCATGTGGCGGAATTCGTTGTCACGCATCTTGATCTTTGGACGCCAATGAAAACCCAACCCGTACGTACCCACCAATATTATGAGAAGTTGCAACAGAGCGCCAATGGCTGCACCGATAGCTAGCCCGACGATGCCAATGTTGTCTTTGAAGACAAATAAACTAACGATGATTCCAACGTTATAAAACACCGGCGCAATAGCGTAAAAAAAGAAACGGCCAAAGACTTGCTGCACTGCCGCGATGACTCCAGAAATAGTGAAAATCATTGGGTTAAGCGCAAGTATACGCATCATTGTTGCTACATTATTTTGTTGAGCGGGGTTAAAGCCGTGGGCTAACCAACTAGCAAGTACGTCTGCAAAAACAAACATGCCAATCCCGATGGTGAACAATGCGATGCTGAGATAATTAAGCAAGCTTGTCGACAAATCCCATAAACCTTTACGGTCACCTTTTTGTAAACGATCGCTCAGATATGGCATGAAAGCTACCCCAAGAGCGCCTGCTGCAATGGTGAAAAAAAAGAAATCCGGCAGCACGAAGGCGGCAAAATAGACACCGGCGTGATTGGGCGAATCAGGGGGCAGACCGCCAAAGTTCGCATTGATAAGTTTAGTACGTAAAAAACCAAGAACTTGAGCAAATAAAGAAGTGCCGACAAGCAAGACGGCGGCATTGCTAAATGAAATGCGCTTTCGTGCGCGCATTGAAGAAGGCAACATTGCTACTAGTATACCGTAGCCGCACCCATCATGCACCGCTTTTTCTACGGCAAACCTGCTGAGTTACTGTTACTATACTTCTAAACTTCTTAGGCCCAGTAGCTTCTAGCACCCGGCCACACCTAGCCGTACGTTTAAGTGTGCTGGAGTACTAGTAAAGTGCTGCGGTTTTGGGGAGGTGAGTGCCTTCCAGCAGAAGTGCGACCTCGGCTGCTTCGACGGTTTCTTTTTCGAGTAGGGCGTTTTTGAGCTTTTCGAGTGGCTCAAGGTTGGCCTCAATGACCGCGCGAGCGCGGTTGGCGGCCTCGGTGATGAGTGCTTCGACTTCTTGGTCGATAACCTTGGCCGTATCGTCGCTGTAATCACGCTCGTGCGTCAAGCGGTCGAGCATCATGCCTTCTTCGACGTGGAAAACTTGGTCACGCAGCGTTTTGCCCATGCCTTGGTTGATAATCATGTCACGCGCTAGCTCGGCGGCCTTTTGTAGGTCACTGCCAGCACCAGTCGTTACGCGGTCGCGGCCATATTTGACTTCTTCGGCGACACGCCCACCAAGCATACGGGCCAATATGTCTTTGTACTCTAAGATGCTGTGGTAGCTCTTGTCTTCGGGCGGGATAAACCAGGTCACACCACCAGTGCCACCGCGCGGGATGATGGTAACTTTGTGCACAACATCACTGTCAGGCAAAACGTGGCCAACAATAGCATGGCCAGCTTCATGGTAGGCTGTTAGCTCTTTTTCGTGGTCGTTCATGACCTTGCTCTTGCGCTCTGGACCGATGGCGACACGTTCAAACGCTTCGGTAATGTCGTCGGCGCTAATTTGTTTGTGGTTGCGGCGAGCGGCGATGATGGCCGACTCGTTCGCAATGTTAGCAAGGTCAGCACCCGATGAACCGGCCGTCTTGGCGGCAAGAGAATCAACATCGACACCTTCGGCAACTGGCTTGTCTTTGAAGTGAATGTCCAAAATGGCTTTGCGGTCAGGGCGGTCGGGCAAACTGATGTTAGTACGGCGGTCAAAACGCCCGGGGCGTAGCAACGCCGGGTCAAGCACGTCGGCACGGTTGGTCGCGGCTAGCACGATAACATTCTGACCTTGTTCAAAACCGTCCATCTCGACCAAAATTTGGTTGAGTGTTTGCTCGCGCTCGTCGTGGCCACCACCCATGCCACTACCACGGCGCCGGCCAACGGCATCAATTTCGTCGATAAAGATAATGCACGGGGCATTCTTTTTAGCCTTGGCAAAAAGGTCGCGCACGCGGCTTGCGCCGACACCGACGAACATTTCGACAAACTCAGAGCCCGAAATGCTGAAGAATGGTACACCTGCTTCACCGGCGACAGCTCGTGCCAGCATGGTCTTGCCGGTGCCCGGAGGCCCCACCAGCAGCACGCCCTTGGGGATGCGCGCACCAAGATTTGCAAACTTCTTGGGGAATTTCAAAAACTCAACAACTTCTTCGAGGTCTTGCTTGGCTTCAGCCTGGCCGGCGATGGCCTTAAAGAGCACTTTTTCTTTTTCGTTGCCATACAGGCGAGCGCGGCTTTTGCCAAAACTCATAGCTTGGTTGCCCTGCCCCTGAGCGCTCCGCATCATATAAAAGAGCAGACCGCCGATGAGCACTACCGGTAGTATAGATGTCAGCGCAAAACCAACGAGCGTCGAAGTTGGCGAACTAGCCGGTTTTACCACAATCTCGACTTTTGATGGGTCGATTCCGATATCTTTGACAGTCGCACCTTCTTCTTTTGTGGCTCTTAGTGTCGGCTCGTCTTTGCCCTTTTCGGTAATGAGCATCTCCTGCCCGCTTACCTCGATTTTGGCGTATTTGCCGGCGTTAGCGCTTTTGACTGCCTCTGGGTAGGGTATCTCGGTGATTTTAGGCGACTGGTTAAAAACTGCTATCAACACAAGGCCAACTACAAGCAATATTGCTATAAGGCCCCAATTACGCGACTTCTTTGGTGATGGTGCGCGTTTGGCACCACCTTTCACACCCTTTGACTTAGTCTTCTGCTCCATAACGTAATAGTATAGCAGATACCGGCAACCCAACCGAAGCAAAATCCCCCAAACGCCCACAGAGTGAAGTGCATCATTGACCTTTGAGTACCATCTTGTACAGTGATACCTATGAAAAAGCCCACCGTCAAAACTCAACAAGCGATAGTGATAGTAGCCACTGTTGTTTTAGGCGCTATAGTTGTGGTACTTGCAAACGACACATCACGACAAGCACTTCAGACACCTGCCGTTAAAGCTCAGGTACAGCAAAAGCCAGTAGTAGACCCAGCCCCAACAGTAAACGAACTGCTAACCGAAACCAACAAAGCCCGAACTGATAACGGCTTACAGCCTCTAGTGTTAGACGAACGGCTAAACGTAACTGCCCAAGCCAAATGCCAGGATATGCTAGAGAAAAACTATTGGTCGCATGATACACCCGATGGGACAAAACCGTGGGCGGGTATAACTGAACATGAGATTTACTATCAAACAGCAGGTGAAAACTTAGGCTACGGTTACAAAACAGCAATACAACAAGTAGATGGATGGATGAAAAGCCCAGGGCATAGAGCAAACATTCTAAAGGCAGAGTTTACGAATGTAGGCTTTGGGATATGCAAAATAGATAGAGAGTACCAAGATAGAAATGCAAATGGCAACGATTACATCATCGTCCAGCACTTCATTTTACCTGCGTAAATAATAAAACTCCTGATTCAGCCGTAAAGAGCAGAACAGGAGTTTTTGTTTGCCAGCTTTTCGGTTGCGGGCGGTAGTATAATTGGGTTAGAACACACAAGGCTCAAAGATCTATTTACAATTAATAGCAAAGGAGTACCTGATGGAAACTTTTGACGCACAATACGCTGGCTGGATGCTGCTGCTAATCCCTATCATGCTCTGGTCGATTACGTGGAAAGGCCTCGCCCTGTGGCGGGTAGCAAGACGCGGCGAAACGGCATGGTTCGTAATCTTACTCATCGTCAACACGCTCGGCTTGCTCGAGATTATCTATTACTTCCTCATCGCCAAAACCGACAAAAAGTAGCTAGGCATGATTTTTCTTATCTAGTAGCGTGCATTAGTCTCGAAACTCCCGCGTCGTCATCCTCACGGAGGCGAAGGTTCAGTAGCTGAAAGCGGCAAGGCCGCTCACATGAATGACTGGATTCCCGTTTTCATGGGAATGACGAGGGCTGAGCGACGCGGGGATTGAGCAGTATGCGTGCCTATTCGTCACGCATGTCGCGGATGGGGTTGCGGCGGACATTGGTGAGTAGCGGCAGCGCAGTGCTGAGCAGTGCCGCAACAAGGATTAGGCCAAAAACGAGCAGTACATACTGGCCATCTACACCAAACAGCAAGAACTTTTTGTGTATGTCGGCAGCGTTGTAGGTAATCACCGCCGACACCGAAAGGTCTGGTGAAAATTTGTGGCTTAATAGGTAAGCACCGAGTAACCCAATAAACGTCGCTACTGCGGTAATGAATAGCGCGATAAAAGTACTATATGTCAGGTAGATTTGGGCGATGCTACTGCGGGTCGCACCGAGCGCGCGAAAGACGGCTGTTTCGCGGCGGCTATCTGCAATGATTTTGCCAACAACACCCATGAGTACAAGTGCCGCAATGAGTAGCACGATTGGCGCAACATAGCGCATAACTTTCCACACGCCGTGGCGCAAATCTTCGATAGCGTTTGCATTATTGCCAAATGGCACAATGTCAAAATACTTGCTTAATTTATAGCATTTGGTAACCCGTGGGTCTGCTTGGTCAGGCCGATATGCCGACATTTCTTTCATCGACAGCTGTGCGCTACAGGCCGCGTTTTTGGTAAATGCTCGGGCGTCTTCATAGCTCGCAAACTCGGCATAATACGTCTGGGTAAGCGGCGTGGTATCGGGCCAGACAGGAGCAACTCGAGCAGGCAACGTGCCAGACTGTACGGCACTGACTGGCGCGAACCAACCCTGCCCTAGCCCTGACCGCAAAATACCCTTGAGCATATCCTTAACACTAAAACCAGCGGCATAGTTCATGTCGGGCACAAGCCCAACGATGCGAACCGTAATAACGCCCTGCACCGGATCTTCGTAGTTTTCGAATTGACGTTTGAAACCTAGCTGATTGGCAGTTTGTTTTTTCTCCTCTGCGGTGCGTGTGTCTTTTTTGACTGTTACGGCACCGCAGGCTTCACCTGGTACGTTGTATTGCAGCGCTGGTGCGACATAGTCACGCTTGTTTTTGTTGCGTGCCATTTCGTCAACTTGACTTTTAGCCGTGCTTAACAGCTCAGCGCTCGCGGCGTTTCGGTAACACAACTGGGCAGTTTTGCCTGCAATATCACTGCGCAGCTTGACAAGATAATCAAGCTGCTGTTGTGACGTGGCAGTGGCAGCAGGCGCAGTGAGCTTCAGGAACTGCTGAGCGGCGCTGACCGGAGCAATGACGGGGATGCTCCCATCCTTACCGACCGCTAGGTTCTGGCCTTCGAGCACAAATGGTTTGAGTAACTCAGTGTCAAAGTACGCCCAACCGCTTTGGGTTAATTGTGAGACGCCCGTTTGGGGGCCAAACTGGTTAGCCTGCTCATTGACTTCTTTGCCGTCAACGATAGCATTAACCGAGCTACTTGTCGGGCTAGAACTATATGTCGTTGTGCCGCCAGAACTCTTATAGACACCGGTTGCATGCGCCGCTTTGGCGAGTTTTTCAAAGTCAGTATAGGTGACATGTTGCAGGCTTCTGGCATGTTCGTTGAGTACTTGCTGTGCTATTGGTGACGCTTGATTGATTGTTTTTGTCTTTTGGCTGCTTTGGCCCATTGCAACTTCTAGAACCGGAAGCGTTTGGTCACCACCCGCATCATACTCGATACCAAGTCGTTTGGCTTCGGCAGTCTTTTTTGCCTTGAGCGTGTTCGTTTCGTCAGTAAGACGATCCATAATGGCTTTATCGGTTGCATTGTACGTAAAACTCCTGTCGATAATCGGCGAAGCGCTCACGATAAAGCGACCACCCAAACCCTCTTGACCAAAACTATGGAGGCTCTGGCTTACACCGGCGACTACTGCTAAAACCAGTACAACCCCCGAAAACAGTAGTGCCACGATGCCCGTAATGATGACAGTGCGCACCCGGTGGGCGCGGAGCTTGGCGCTGGCGAGTTTGATACCGTCGAGTGGTCGCATCATTACAGCACCCTCACTTTCTTTGGTGTCGATGCAGGTTTTGGTATAGCCAGCGGCCTAGACTCAACATTTGGCGCGGACGGTGTCTTCACCCCCGTTGTAACAGGCGCCGCCGATTTTTCTGGTGAAGCGGCTGTAGTTTGCTCGGCCGACTTCGCTAGTGCGTCCGCGCTAGCAGGTACACTTACCTCGCCCGACAGCACCGCCCCATCACCCATATGCACCGAGCGGTCGGCAAGGCCAGCCAACGCCATATCATGGGTCACGACAATGACAGTCGTGCCCTGCTCGTCACGAATCTTTTTGAAAAGCTCAAATATGGCAGTGGCGTTGGCATGGTCGAGGTTGCCGGTTGGCTCATCGGCAAGCAGTATCGACGGTTGGTTTTGCAGGGCACGAGCGATGGCGGCACGTTGCATTTGCCCACCCGAAAGCTCCTTGGGATAGTGGCGTAGACGGTCACCAAGCCCCACGACTTCGGCGAGGTCTTTGCTCTTGCCCTTACGCGCGGCTGGCGCAGTGCGCGCGAACATGGCCGGGACCTCAATGTTTGACTGCAAGCGCAAGAATGGCTGCAGGTAAAAAAACTGAAAGACGAAACCAATGGTACGATTACGAAACTTCGAAAGTTTGCTATCGCTCAAGTGTTTGAGGTTTTGGCCACCAACAGTGACGTCGCCCTGCGTCGGCTTATCAAGCCCGCCAATCAGCTGCAACAGCGTGCTTTTGCCACTACCACTTGTGCCAGTGATGGCCACAAACTCGCCGCGGTAAACCGTAAAATCGACATTTTTCAGCGCTTCCACGCTCGTTTTACCCATTTTGTAGGTCTTGCCAAGGCTTCGCACGCCGACAATGACCTCTTGGTTCTTCGGCACGTATTTTTTGGCTTCGCGCGCCACCTTGGCGGCTTGCTGCAGCTCGCGCAGGGCCTCGTGTACATCGCCGCCCGCCGCCTGCAGCAGCTGCTTAGCATAAACTTGTTTGTTGTCCACCACATTCCCCTTATGGTTACCTTGTCCTCAAGTATAGACTCCGCGTGTGTTTTCGAAAAGAGAAAAAGAGCTTTCGCACACGACCGCTATGCGATTAACTCATGATGTCCTGGAGAGTGATAGCCCCAGGTGAAAGATTAAGCCGGTACCCCGCAGCCACGTCTATTCGGCTGCCGCTGCGGCCGACTTTTGCCGACACAACGAGACGTTCGAGCAGCTTACGATTGAGCTCAACCCCCGCCGCACTGCGACGCAGCCATGCTGCCAGGACCTCACGGGCAACTGCGTGTGGCAACTCTATAAAACTAGCCCTGTTCAGCACATCGAGCGCTGGTTGTAGGTGTAGATAATTAGCGATAATGGTATCAATCTCAGCGTTTAACTCGGCCGCCCGACGCGAGCGTTTGAGTAGCATCGAGCGATGTGTTTTGGCCATGTCTGTCACGATACGGTGGCGCAAGTAGTTGCGCAAGATGGCGGTGTTGGCATTGGTGCTGTCTTCGCGCCAGACAAGCCCGTTGGTCTGTGCATATCGCAGTAAATCTTTTTTGGGTACACCAAGCAGCGGCCGCAGCACATGCTGGCGCGACCGGAGCGAGTGCAAGCCGCGGCTACCCGTGCCCCTCACTAGATTGAGCAGTGCCGTCTCGATAGCATCGTCTTCGTGGTGTGCCGTGATAATCGCCTGCGCACCACTCGCCCGGCGTAATTCATGCAAAAATTTGTAGCGCGCCGCCCGAGCAGCCGCCTCGCTGGCTCCTGGTCCCAACTCGACCCGCTCATAGGCAAACGGCAAGCCGTAATGTTGCGCAAGCCGCTGCACATGTCGTCGGTCATCTTCAGAATCAGCCCTTATGCCATGGTCAAAATGCGCCACGATAAAATTGTGTTTCGCGCCCCCGTCATTCCCGACTCGATCGGGAATCCAGTTTTTTATGTCGCCCCGCGACACAGCATCTCTTTCCTGAGCATAATGATCTTGGTCATATTTACGTACTTGAGATTCGTCATACTGCAACTCTGCCAGTAAATGCAGCAGCGCCACACTATCGACACCCCCGCTCACTGCCACTACATACGTTCCATTCGGTACATCAAGCGTAATCATTATACTAAGTATTGTAGCAATGAAGCCCGAAAAGTCACTCGCCGAACGTGTAACCGCACTCGAAGCCCGCAATGGACGGATTGAAAGCGATAAGGCACGGGAAGCGTCGCATCTCAATCATGGTGCTGACATATGTAACAGTTGTTGCTTATTTTCATTTTGTCTTACGCGTCGAGCCTTGGCTCAATGCCCCCGTGTCAGTCATAGGTTTTACGCTGTCAACGCTCACTGTTGCCGCACTCAAAAATCTGTGGCTTCGGCGCCGTGCATAACTAACCCTCGTATATTTAAGTAATACACTTTTGTCACGGCCGTTAAAATTGTGTATCACTCGGACGGGTTGAAATGTTGACTTGCTATACTGTTAGACATCTATGGAACAGCCCAATTTGCAACGTATGCTCGAACTCCAGAAGCTGCTGCTCACCTTTTCGCAGATTGACAGGCGGTCTCATCGTAGACATGGCGAGAAATTCATCAACGAAACCGACACCGAACATAGCTATAATCTGGCGATGACGGCCTGGTTTTTGGCGCCGCACTTCCCAAGGCTCGACCGTGATTTGCTCATCCGCTATGCTCTGGTGCACGATTTGGTCGAGGTACATGCGGGCGATACCGATATCTTTGCCCCCCATGACGTCGTAGCCACCAAACACGCCCGCGAAAGCGCCGCCGCAAAGAAGCTGAGCGAAGACTGGGCAGATTTTCCCGACATACACAATCTTATCGAGCGCTACGAGAAACGCACCGATGCCGAAGCACGGTTTGTCTACGCCCTCGATAAAATCATGCCAATTATGCTCATATACATCAACAACGGGTATAGCTGGTCGGTCAACGCTATCACACTCGAAAAACTCCATGCGGCAAAAGCCGACAAAGTCGCGCTTTCGCCCGAGATTAAACCCTACTACGATGAGCTCTATGCCCTACTCCTCGCCTCACCCGAGCTCATCAAGCCTGAGTAAACGGCGACGAGTGGACTATCGCCTTCGGCTCCTCCGCTCCGAAAGGGTCGAAAGCGAGCTTTCGCGTTCCTTTCCTAAGCTCCGCGACCCACAGACCTACGCCCCGACTTCGTCGTTGCTGGTCAGTGGTTCGAGTCCAGCCCGGAGCCAAAGTAAAAACCCGACGCAAGTGGTCGGGTTTTTACTTTGGTAGCGACGAGTGGACTATCGGTCTAGCGACCTCTTCCGTTCATTCGGAAAAGAAAATGACTTCGTCGCTTTCTTTCGCCTCACTCACTCCACGAACCACCCGTTCGCTTCGCTCACTTCTGACGTGGTTCAAATCTGTTCGGAGCTAGCCAAGAAAAATACCCCATCTTACGATGAGGTATTTTTCTTGGTAGCGACGAGTGGACTTGAACCACTGACCTCGGGCTTATGAGTCCCACGCTCTAACCAGCTGAGCTACGCCGCCGAAAATGGTTTGATGGTGAAATCGTAAATGGTCTTAAGGTTAACGTATGCCCCATTCTACAATCAGATATTGAAACTATGCAACCATCTAACTACTTTCCAACAGATGCGATTGTAGCAGATTGCTACAGATATTTCTAGGTAGTTTGTCGGGCGGCCGCTTGACGGGCGAGATAAGGCTGTGTCAACGCCCATAACCCGACGCCAACAACGAGCGCCACCAGCGCAAAAGCGACGTAGCCAATTGAGTAGCCAAGGTGCGTAACCGTCCATGACAGAATCAAAACCACAAGCACCTCGCCTGCCAGCGAGAAAGTGTTGAGCGCCGAAATAAGTGTCGCTTTGTAGTGGTGCCCCGTATCGCGGAAAAATTTAGATTGGAAAATTATGCTACGGACCCGGAAATACCCAATCAGCAGTGCATTTGCCGCTGCGACAGCCCAGAGATTGTGGGTGACACCCATCATGATTAGACACGCCACTAAAAATAGTAAGTCGACCATGTAGAATAATCGGTCAGACATGTGCTCGAGCTTGTGCAAAAACAGCCCCATCACAACCCCCATTATATTGCCGACAGCCAAGACAACACCAAACCACGCCACCGCCATACCAATATCTTGAAAGAGTAGCTCGCGGTATTCACCGCCTCTCGAAAGCACCCCGGTCGTAAACCCAGCAAACAAAAAGAGCGTCAGATTGCGCTGGTTGATAACACTCAGTATAGCCGCAAGCGGGCTCTTGACTACGTACCCATCTGCTGGTGGTGGATAGGCAAAGCTTAGCGCCAACAAAACCAACATGAGATTACATAAAAAACCTATCAAAAACGGCAACATCTGGTTTACGCCGTACGTCGCAGGCACAAGTAGTATCAAAACAGTACTGCCTACAAGCCCGTAACTCTGCGCTTTGCCGAGTACGCGCGTGTAGTCCTTGGCTCGCCCCAGCGCGCTCAATGTATCGTGCATCATTGCTTCGAGCGCACCACCGTTACAGGCAATGCCCGCCATATACAAAACAGTTGCCGCCATACCACCGGCAAAATTTGGCATGAACGCATAAAACAACACCGAAATAGTAATGAGTGCACTGCCCAGTACCGCGGCAGATTTATTACCATACCTATCTGCCAAGTAGCCCGTTGGTAGCTGCAGCACAAACTGCGTGACCGCCCCGACAGTCGCCATGAGCGCCAACTGTGCGACGGTCACATGGCCAACATTTACGAGGTGAATAGCAATAAGCGGTAGATAAACTTTTTTGGTAAATATCTTGAACCACGCATACATACGTATATTGCGCTCTAGGCCAAGCCGGTAGGCCGCATTTTGTGGCGTCATTACCCTTATACTACGCTATTTTGCAGAGGCGTAGTAGTTGTGTTGTAGCCAAAACACATTGTGGCAAAGGGGTTCAAAAAGCTGGCGGTTTGCGCTATACTAGTCCGAAGCAATGGCCGATGATTTAAATGATTTTCAACGTCGCTTGCGGGCAGCGAGTGTCGACGGGTTCGTGAATGGCAATGGGCAACAGCCCCGTCGCCCAGGGTTCCGCCCGAGCGAAGTGCCCGCCGCTGCCCCTGTTTTTCGTGCCACACCGTCAGCTAGCTCTCAGGTTTCGAAGGGTATACTGCCTTCGCCTCAAGAGTACAAACCCAAGCAACAACCAGAGCAACGTATGTCAAAACCCCAACCACTCTCAGACTCATCCCTCGAAAATCGGCCACGCCAAAGCCCCACAGCCCAAACTGCCAAGCAAAAGCCAGGTGGAGCGCCCAAGCAGAAAAAGCCAAAGAAAAAGCGTAGCTGGGTCAAGAGAGTCTTTGTAGCACTTGGTATTGTGCTGCTGCTTGGTGTTGCTGCTTTTGGCGCTCGCTTTGTACTCGACCTTGCTAAGTTAACCGGCAATAAAAACCCCTTCGCCGTACTCGGCGCCTTCCAGCGTGCCCCGCTCAAGAACGAAAACGGCCGCGTTAATGTACTCGTCGCTGGCAACTCTGCCGACGATGCCGGACACAACGGTGCAACACTGACCGACTCGATAATGGTACTCAGCATCGACACCAAGAAAAAAACTGCGATGATGCTCAGCGTACCGCGAGATATGTGGGTGACAATCCCAAGGCAGGGACATAGCAAAATCAACGCCGCTTACACCTATGGCGGTATGAGTACGCTAAAAGACGTTATCGAGGCCAATCTTGACTTGCCAATCCACTACACCGCACTCGTTAACTACAGCGCTTTTAAGGATGCGGTAGATGCTATTGGCGGTATCACCATTACCATCAAGAGTGATAACCCTAAGGGTATCTATGACTCAAGCCTCGACTGGACCTCCCGCACTTGTTGCGCCTTAGCCAAGTACCCCAACGGCCCCGCTATGCTCAATGGCCAGCAAGCGCTCAACCTTGCCCGCGCCCGTGGCGAGGGTTACGGCTCATACGGTTTTAACGCCGATTTCACTCGTACCGAAAACCAACGCCTTATGCTGCTCGGCATCCGCGACAAAGCGCTCAAGAGCTCAACGCTCTCAAATCCACTTAAAATCAGCAATCTTGTCTCGGCCGTCGGCAAAAACGTTACTACCGACCTCGAGCTCAAAGAAATCCAAACGCTTTACTCGTACGTGAAAGAGATTGATGCCACAAAGATTGATTCATACAATATCAATACCCTTAAGGGCGAGAAAGAAACGATGCTCGCCAATTACACTTCCCCCGATGGCCAGTCAGCACTTATCCCCGCTGCCGGGGTCGACAATTATGACGAAATCGCCGTACAAATTAAAAAGCTCTTTACTGCAACACCTGTCAGCAAAGAAGCCGCCAGTGTCGTCGTACTCAATGCGACCGAAACAGCTGGGCTCGCACGTACACAGGCCAGCGCACTGTCAGAAATGGGCATGAGCATTGCAGCTCAGAGCAATGCCACAGTACAGCCGACCACGACACTCGTCGATGTGTCTGGCGAGAAACCAAACACACTTGCTGCGCTTAAGAAAAAGTACACAGCTACTGTCATCGCTGACGCCACCATGAAGGCCAACTATCCCAACGCCGATATCATAATCATCCTCGGCGAGAGCGCCGCACCCAAGCCAACCACAACAACGACCTCAACCTCAACAAATTAACCGCTACCGGTTATTCATTCTTGTTTTTGTTATGTATACATTGGGTAACAGGTCTAAAAAGAACCCCATGCGGGGTTCTTTTTAGACAACTCAGAGCAGTTGTAGCTCTTTGTCGATGGCGAGGATTGCCTCGTCGGTGCATGGCACCAACTCGTACGTCCAGCCTTGGTTCATGGCAAACAACACGGTTTGCACTTATGACCTTTCCCCTTAGGAGCACACGGCGTGCGCACTACCCGGCACCGCATGTCTAAGATTATGTTTGTTTTGGGTGGTTTTTGTTTTTGTGTACATACGTTTCAAGTGTCACTACTAGGGTACGTGAAGTCGAAGCAGCTTCCAATTATTTGTTTTATGCGGAAGTAGTGCTTAGTTCAAGCACCTTGTTAGAGCACTAGATTTGTATGTGATAGTGTAGTTTGAAAACATTTTATTTTCGTTTTTTGTTTTTCAAGACTACAGACACAGTATAGCAAAACATTAGCACTTTGTCAAGTATTATTGCACTGCTACCTAAATAATTCCCGTAGTTTTTCGTAGACAGGCTTCACGGCCGTACGCTCATCGTCATAAAAGATTTTGATGCGGTAATCACGCTCGATTTTCTCAGCAGCCCAGTTCTGAAACGCAATTGGCCCACGGTCTTTGAACACATTGCCCTGCATATATGGGTAAAAATCTGTCAGAAAGTGCGCCAGCGCGTCGGCGGTTGCGAGCACCTTACCCTCATCTGACTGCGGGCGCTCGTCGCCGTGACAACTATGGTAACGCAGTGCATCATCGACGAGACGACGCACGGTCGAGTCATCATAACCTACGGCCACAAGCAGCTCTTCTGCTTTGCTCAGGCTGATTTGCTCGTGTTCCGGATTGTGGCGTGAGGTCAGTGTATCGCCAAGGTCATGCAGCAGTGCAATAGCCTCGCATACATCTGGTTCAACACCGTGTCGCTCGGCCACTTCGCGGGCATATTTCGCTACAACCAGCACATGATTATCATACAACCAGTTTGACCATATATCATGGCCAGGAAGTTTCTGCCCATACAACTCCGCAACCGCTACGCGGATTTTTTCAATTGGTTTCATAACCCCACTGTAGCACAGTCGCATTGCCCCCATCTGACTCATAAAAGTTTTCCGCTATCGCCGAAAACTTTTCTTGATGCATGGTAGTATTGCTGCTGCTTTGTGCGGTGAGGGTAGACATGGTTTAGGTGTCGTATGTTGCGGCAAAGAGCGCGGCGGCAAGGCTTGCAAGATGTGCGAGCTGAAAGTAGAAGAAATATTGATGGAGTGCTGGGGCGAAAAATAAGAGCGTAAGTATCACGAGTTCGATGAGACACATCACGCCAACAACTACTCTCGCGCGACGAGACACTTTGGCGAATGCCAGTAAGCCCGTGTAAATGGGCGCGAGCAGCGCCATACCGTATGCAGCGGTATCGTGTATGAGTCGTAAAAGTGGTGATGTGTATGGCACGAGCGCTACGACCAAAATGGCAAGCGGCAACGAGTAGAAAACATAGGGCCAACGCGGTTGCAATACCGGGAGCAACCACCTTCGTAAATACACAAACAGTAATAACGCACTTGCTGTGAGTGTCAGTGCCAGCACGAACAGCGCACCGCGTTGCTGAGCGGCCATCTGGCTAAGTGTTGTCGATGCATCGAACCCCGTGAGCCCAAGCACCATTACTACACCCCCACAGCTCATTAGTATAGTTAGTAGTAGCGTTTGTTTTGCTGATTTTGCATCCATCTCGTATGAATCATAACAGCCAGGCGAGAAATTTTGAATTGTATCGTGCTGTG
>CAYZFT010000013.1:0-21530 GCA_964477925.1 uncultured Candidatus Saccharibacteria bacterium | reverse complement strand
ATGCAGTATTATAATCAGGTGATTATTAAGAGTATCATCGAGAGGTTGATGGGTAACTACAGTGAGCGAACCACTTAAAACTAGTGAAATAGGCACTCTCCAGCGAATGGGGATTGGTTTGGCTACTTTATTGAGCTTAACAGGCTGTACTGTTCCGACCGCTGAGATGAATATGCCGCCATCGACTGATACTCCGACGGCAGTCGACACGATGCCAGTAGGTGAAGTGACGCCAGCCTGTTCTGTTGAGAACGGCCCAATGGAGGCCGATGGCGAGGACACGATTGCTACCCCTGAGCTAAGTAGCGATACTCTGGGCCAGGTTAGGCGGGGGGTTCGTAAGATTGTCTACCTTGCTGCCGACAAATACAATGACAGTAGCGAAGACTTCGAATTAGCAATAACAGATTCGGATATTGGAGAAAATGAGGCAGCTTATGATGGCACGAGTTATCGTCTTGATAACTTTTATTACGGTGGCGCACCAGAAGTAAGTTTTACCCAACACCAAGAATATCCAAAGGGGCGTGTTGATATTGGCGTAAGCGTTGAGAACTGGTCAGATGAACCTAATAGTCGGGATGCTTCAGGATGGGCAGTGACTGCGGATATATCGTCTTGTAGCATTCCGGCAGGTTACGGTTGGGATTTTGCTAAAAAGTTGACTCCAAAACAGATTGTTTCGCTCATAAAAGCGGGTAAATATAGCATTAACTCTATCAATGCTCAAGTTAGTGAAGGAAATGAGTTTAATAGTGTCACTTTCAATGTATTTGATAAAGCCAAGGGAAAAAGTAATCCTAGTGGCGTTTTATATACAAATGAGGGTTTCGACGGGCTAACGAGAAAAATGCCCGAAGACGAGCGTATTTCAAAAGCGCTGGGTCTTGTTGGCGTTGCTATATCAAAACTCAAATAAACCATAGTATGTCACGCCGAGCGCGGCTGAAACTTGCGAACGGCTAATGTTGTGGAATGTGTGAAATGTTGTGGTTATGCTTGCGTGTGTAGCCGGGCATACTTTAAACTTGCGATTAATTATGAAAAACAACAGATGGGGATTAGGCGTGGTAACGGTAGTAATAAGCTTCGTTACGCTTGTGGCACCACTCATCTCAGCTGAGCCTATTTTCGCTGAGGTGGCACTACCGGCACTCGCCGTGCGCGAAGTCAAAATCAAGGGCGATGATTTTATGGTTTTACAGGCAACTGCCGATGTGCAGCTGGGTGAATACTGGCTTGGTTATAGCAGCAGTGACCCGCTAGAAAGCTTGACCCCCGAGTACCAGCTGGCGAGTGGTACACTGGGCACAAATGAGGCCGTGGTGTTGGTGGGTGACTCGGCTGTGCCGACATGCGACGCGGTGCTGGCGATGGATATGCCGGTAGCGCTGGCCGAGACCAAAGGGGCAGTTGCTTTGTGGCGACAAGTACGGTCGAGCGATGGTAAGACTATAACATTCAACTTTGTCGATGGGTTTACCTGGACCAACGCCAAAACGGGTGTGGCCGACATCGTACGGCCAACCACTGTCGAAGACGGTTTGATGACACCAACGTGGTTCCGGCAGCTTGCAACGGGGGGTACGACGTGGCAAGTTGGCGACCTTGCTGAGGATGCCGAACAAGGCTGTGTGTTACGAAGCAAGACACAAGTTGTGCTCGGCGCATACACTGTAGCGAACGATGCTAGCCCGCCAGCGGTTATCGAGGGGTCAACCGAGTCTGAGGTTACGCCCGTAGGAGCAGAAGCCCCCGTTGAAAATGTTGGCCTGCTTGCGCCACAAATTACTGAGCTACTGCCGAACCCAGCTGGCACTGGTACTGACACGACCGATGAGTTTGTCGAGCTGTATAACCCCAATAATGCTCTGTATGATTTGAGCGGTTACACGTTGCAAACGGGGCTGACAACCAAACATAGTTATGTATTTCCCGAGGGCACAGTGCTCGGCGCACAAAGTTTCGTGTCGTTTGACGCTGCGCAAACAGGGCTTAGCATGAGCAACACGAGCGGGCAGGTGACACTACTTGCTCCTGACGGTATTGTCATCGCTCAAAGCGACCCATATGGCACGGCCGCAGACGGTAAGGCGTGGGCGTTGGCAGATGGTACGTGGTATTGGACAATTACACCAACATCGGGAGCGAGCAATATCATTGCGACAAACCCCGTTGCCGCTGCTGTAGCGACCGTGAAAAAAGCCGCTAAAGCTGCGACTACGACGGCCAAAAATGCTACCGCAAAAACAGGTACTGCTAAGGCAGCTAAAGTGACAGCGGCCAAGAAAACAACGACAAAAAGTCCAGTGGCTGTGGCAAAAGTTGCCAGCGAGGCAACCAAGCCAGTACGTGGTTTACACCCGCTTGTGCTTGCTCTAGTTGCTGCTGCTGCGTTAGGATATGGGTTGTATGAATACCGACATGACCTGGCAAACGCTTTCCACAAGTTTCGAACAGACCGAGCAGCTCGCCGCAGTCATCGGGGCTAAGCTGCGTGGCGGCGAGGTGATTGAGCTCGTCAGTGACCTGGGTGGTGGCAAAACGACGTTCACGCGTGGTCTTGCGCGGGGCGCAAAGTCTAGCGATAGCGTTGCAAGCCCGACCTTTACCATTAGCCGCGAGTACACCTGCCCTCGTTTCAAAATAGCTCACTTTGACTTATACCGTCTGGGGGAGGCGGGCATCGTGGCGGATGAACTTGCCGAAGTCGTTGGCGACCCACAGTACGTGACGGTGGTTGAGTGGGGCGACATCGTCCATAATGTGCTGCCTGTCGAACGGTGCACTATCACACTTACACAGACAGCTGCTGGCGACCGCGAGATTTCTTGCGCCTACGCAGCAAAGTACACCTACTTATTTGAGGAAGCACGATGATAATCCTAACAATCCGTACCGACAAGCCCGATGCCGAAATCGGTTTGTACGACGACAGTCGCCAGCTGGTGTATGTGACGTGGCCGGCGCATCGCCAACTGGCCGAGACTATTCACAAGACAATTGATACATTGCTTACGGGACAGTGCATGGGGCTGCCCGACATTAAAGCCATTGTTGCGTTTCAGGGGCCGGGTAGTTTCACGGGGCTGCGGATTGGCTTGACGGTCGCGAATGCGCTAGCGTATGGCCTAGGATGCCCCATTGTTGCCGTGCAAGACCCTAACTGGATAGAGACCGGCATCGAAAGGCTGGCAAGTGGTGAGACCGATGGTCAGGCTCTGCCGTTTTATGGTGCCGAAGTGCACATTACCCCGCAGAAGAAATAGGTTATATAATACGGCACTATCAACGCCAAAAGTCTGTACAATAAGAGTTAATGCAGACAATGGCGCAACTTTTTATTGGGGCAGCAATCTTGCTCATTTGGTACATTATGTCGAAAGATCGTGGCGAAAAAGAACCGCACAGTGCCCTGTGGGCTGCTGCAGGTTTTGGACTGCTCGGGCTTGTCATTGCAGGCATAATTGAGGCACTGTTTTTGCCGGCAGATTTTGACATAACTAAAAAATTGAGTGGTAACGAGCTACTTAATGTGTCGCTTGCTATTGGCGTGATTGAAGAAATCTGTAAGTTTTTGCCGCTGGCGCTTTTCATATACAAAAAGTCATATTTTAACGAGTACAACGACGGCGTACTGTATTTTGCGATTGCCGGGCTCGGCTTTGGTGTGCCAGAGAACATCTTGTATACGCTCGACGGCGGAGTCGGTACAGGTATCGTTAGGCTCATTATGACGCCGTTTTTCCATGCCGCCACAACGGCATTCATTGGCTACTTTTTGGTACGTATGAAGCTGCGTCACGGCAGCGTGACTGGAGTGCTCGGAGCTTTAGGGTTGATGATACTGGTGCATGCGGCCTATGACTATGGGTTATTGAGTGGCAAACTGCCGCTAATTGGCATGGCATTCGTGCTGACGCTAGGGCTCAACGTGCTTCTAGCAGTGCTTGTTGCAAGGGCTCACAAACAGGACGAGCAGATAGCGTGCGGACAACCATCCTCAGTGGTCAATCAGCAGCAAGCGGTGAGTCAATTGCCTGGGGCGACAACGCAAGACGCTTCACTTTTGCAGCAGTCTCTTTCGACTCAACCGGTACTTGAACCTCCACAGGGGACGGGGCTGGCCACCGCTGCACTCATTTTGGGTATAGTTGCACTTTTGTTTGCCATCATACCTGTCGCTGGGCTGCTTTTCGGCGCCCCGGCGCTCATAATGGGCGCCCTCGCGTATCGATGCCAGCATGGCATGGCACTTGGGGCAATCATCACTGGTTCGATTGGTGCATTGGCGGGGCTGGCTTGGGCTATACTTTTTGTTGTTGTGGCTGCTAGCTGAAGTTGACCGGTTCATGATGATGAGAATTTTGTGTGGCTTACCGCTTGCGCTAAAAGATTGAAGGGCATATACTGTTTGTTGTACAAAACAACATACATACTATCTAAAAAACAGTAAAATAAAGGAGAAAAAATGAAATTACTTCGTAGGCTATCCGCTGCTACGATAGCCGGAGTTGTGGCTTTTTCAACGATACTGAGCATAAGTTTGCCTAGCGTCGCCTACGCCGTCACACAGACCTGTACCTGGACGGGCACGGCCGCTGACAACAAATTTAGCACCGCAACCAACTGGTCAGACTGTAATAGTGTTGCCCCGCAAACAGGAGATACCATAAAACTGCCTTACATTTCGGGATCGTCTTTGACACTCACAAACGACTTGCCGGCGGGGGTCTTACTAGGCGGCCTTACTATCGATTCGGAAGAAAGCGGCACCTTAAAATTCACAAACTATACAATCGACAAGCTTGCTTTTGGTGACGGGGCAATAATCAATAAAGTATCTAGAACTGGAGTCTCCATATCAGATACAGTTACTGCGGCTGGTGCGCTAACGACTAACACGATGTATCCTTTTTATGCGGTCGCAAAAAATGTTACCTTAGCATTGACAGACCTGACACTCACGAGTGCGACACCCGTTTGCAGTGGTGGCAGTGGTGGCATGCCTGAGTTTGACTTCAAAATCAATCCAACGGGGCAGGTCAACGTTGGCTCTGGGAACTGGTACGGCGTGGTAGGAACCGAATCGGCGATAATTGTTGCGTCAGGGTCAAATGTCTCGGTGCCCAAGGGTACATACGCGGGGAATATCACTTTTAATGGTGGTGGAGCAACTCAGGGCTATTGTGACCGAGGCTTCTCACTTACGGCATTTGATGGCAACACGACACTCAGCGGCACAATAACCCTTGCGGCTGGTGATGTTGGCTATAACATCGGATACAATAAGACGTTGACAATAACCGGTACTATCACCGGAGCAAATGCCAAGTTGTTTGGTCATACTAATTCTGCGGGTACATTCGTAAACAGCGCAGCAACAAATAATTCAACAACATCGGGTGGTTCACAGACTATGCCGGTGAAAGAGCTGGCCGCAATTACGGATAATCAACCAGATGCGTTTTTGAGTGTCGAGTCAAATGAAATAGTAAGTCTTGATGGAGTACGCAGGGATGCTAACGTAGCCGCTAAGGCAACACTAAAGGGTACGGGCACAATAAAGAATGGTCTATATGTCGGTGAAGGTGCCACGATTGCCCCTGGACACAGCCCAGGCTGCCTTACGTCCGACACGCTCAATTTGAGCGGTACCTACCAGTTTGAGCTTGGCGGCACCGACCCGTGCACGGGATACGATCAACTTATTGTCAAAAATGCGGCAAGTAGTACATACGGAGTCATACTTTCCAACGTCGGGCAAGAGTCAACTTCGATACTCTCTACTACTCGCTACAATGATTACACACCAAAACAGGGGCAGGTATTTATCATCATCAACCAAGAAGGTGATAAGCCAGTAATGGGCACATTCAAGAATCTGCCCGAAGGTGCGACGTTTGAGCAGAACGGGGTTGTGTTTAAGATTAGCTATGTGGGTGGGACGGGCAATGATGTTACACTCACGGTACAAAATGCACCTGCCGTGCCCGATACTGGCTTGAGCTTTGCTACAAGTAGCCCAGTTATTGTGCTTGCAGCCATGACCGCACTGAGTGCGGGGATTGTATTGACCGCTCGTCGTCTGAGCCAAGTTAAAACCAAACGGTAATTGTTGACGGATGGCTACCTCGCCCGGGTAGCCTGCGCAGAGAAAAGATAAAGACAAAAAGGTACTACTACAATGCAACCGGGGCGCTTAAAACTCGATAACCCTGTTTTCGCAGACGCACTGCGGCAAAACCGCCGTAGTGCAGACTACACCCGCCGTCCGGCGCACCCAGAAACGATTCAGGATATGGCATTTGTGCGGGTACAAGCTGTAGCGCCAAAGCGTCGTCCTCAGCCAAGTACTGGCCAGAACAATCATATGCGACGCGCGGAGCCTACGAGACGCCCGCAAAGTTTACCCAAACAAGTAGTGGAAGCCCCGCACGCTGCAGACAATCAAGTTGCTACGCCTAAGCGGCGTCCACGGCGTCATCAGGCGCTTTACGTGATGGCGGCTGTTTTGTTTATGCTTGGTGGCTATATTGCTTACGATGGCTGGCGGGCAAATCATAAGGTTGCTGCCCAAGTTGAACAATTGCAGAAACAAACAGTCCGGGCTGATGGAGTGTCTGCTCAGAGTAATGAAGTTGTGGTGCCTTCAACCGAAAAGCCTACTGATGCGATAATTCGTAGTTACGCCGTGGCACCAAACGTCCCCCGCTACATTGATGTGCCAAAGCTAGGGGTACATTCCCGAGTAATGTCGATGTCCGTAGATCGCAACAATGAGCTGCAGGCACCGACAAACGTTCATAACGCGGGGTGGTACAACGCATCGGCGCAGCCGGGGCAGATGGGGGCGATGCTTGTCGACGGGCACTCGGGCATCGGCAACTATAAAGGGGTTTTTAACAGTATAGGTACACTGGTGGCCGGCGATGTAATTACCGTTACGCGTGGCGACGGAACAAAGTTCGATTACCGGGTGGTGCGCACCGAGACGGTTGATGAGGCTAATGTTAATATGGCAGGGATGCTTGTCTCGGCTGACACGGCAAAGCCTGGGCTCAACCTCATTACCTGTGCGGGCGACCAGCTGCCTGGCACGTATCAGCTTGCGCAGCGCACCTTGGTCTACGCGGTGATGCCTTAAGAAGCGTTCACTGATGTTTTGTGCAAATTATATCTTATTTTCCGTGAAAAGAGGGGCCAAGGGTGGCCGTAAACCAAGATATGACTTTTGCATAAAAACTGCAAATGTCTATTTGACGAATGCGTCGTTTAGGGCGTATGCTAATGTGTAGGTAGCGGTGTTTTTGGGACACATACCAACTTTATGTCAATTTTGAGCGTTTGGGTGGTTACAGCTTGCGGCTAGAGAAGTGAAAGCGACGTTGCAGCTTAAACCAATACCCGGCCACACGAAAGGAAAAAGTATGGAATTACTAATTGCCGTCTTGCTCGGTGTAGCAGGGCTTGGTGCTGGTTATGGGGTCAGTAATTATACAAACAAAAAGAAATCAGCTGACGCTGAAGATAAGGTAGAAAAAGAACTCTCCAAGGCAAAAAAAGAAGCCGACCGACTAGTTGACGAGGCTCGTAGCGAGGCGCACAAGATTAATGACGCTGCGCGCAGAGAAGAGCAGACGCGGCGTAATGAGCTAAAGGATCTCGAGACTCGCCTCGTACAGCGCGAGAGTAGCCTTGACAAGAAACTTGATGAGCTCGACAAGCGCAATGAGCGACTGCGTGCCGGTGAAGATGAAGTTGAGGCACTCAAAAATGAAATCCGCGACATTCGTGTCAAACAGCAAGACAAGCTCGAAAAGATTGCCAAGCTCAGCAAGGCCGAAGCAGCCGAAAAGCTCATGCAGATGACCGAGCGCGACATACGCAATGACCTCACGGGGCTAATCGTAAAACTGCAAAATGAGGCAAAAGACTCAGCCGAAGATACGGCCGGAGTACTTATCGCGACAGCTATGGAGCGCATGAGTAGCGAAGTCACCGCCGAGCGCACCATTACAAGCGTCAAACTCGAAGATGAGGAGATGAAGGGCCGTATTATCGGCAAAGAAGGCCGTAACATTCAAGCACTGCAGCGCGCCACTGGTGTCGACATTATGGTTGACGATACGCCTGGCTACATTGTGCTCAGCTGTTTTGACCCAGTTCGCCGTGAAGTCGCCCGTCAGGCACTCGAATTGCTGCTCAAAGATGGTCGCGTTCACCCCGGCCGCATCGAAGAAGTCGTCGAAAAGGCTCAGAAAAATGTCGAAAAGGATGTCGTACGTGCTGGTGAAGATGCCGCTCGTGAAGTCGGTGTGATTGGCATACCAAAAGAGCTCCTACACCTGCTTGGTGAGTTGCGCTATCGCACCAGTTACGGACAAAACGTGCTCAAGCACAGCACCGAAATGGCGCACATGGCTGGCATGCTTGCGGAGGAATTAGGTGCCAACGTTATGGTTACCAAGTACGCCACACTCATGCACGACATGGGCAAAGCCCTCACCCACAAGATTGAAGGCAAACACCACCACATTAGCGGTGAGATGCTCCGCAAATACGGTGCTCCTGAGGAAGTCGCGTTGGCCGCCGAGCAACATCATGATGATGTCGAGGCCACGAGTGTCGAAGCACTTATCGTCCGTGTCTGTGATGCCATTAGTGCCGCCCGACCAGGTGCGCGCAACATTAGCGCCGAGAACTTTGGTGAGCGTATGAAAGAGCTCGAAAACATCGCCAATGGTTTTCCGGGTATCGAGAAGTCATATGCCATTAGTGCTGGCCGAGAAGTCCGTGTCTTTGTACGCCCACAACAGGTTGATGACCTGACAGCCATTCGTTTGGCGCGCGACATTGCAACCAAGATTGAGAGCAGTATGAACTACCCCGGCACAATCAAGATTAACGTCATTCGCGAAACTCGCGCCATAGAATTCGCCAAATAACAGACAATTTGTGCGTGCGATAGCCGCTAATGAGCGGATGCATGTCCTCGACGTATACGGGGACTCCTAGGGGCTCCCGCCACCTCATTCTCACTACCAACATCCATAAGCCAGTCTTCTCTCGTCAGCGGGCCGCACTCCACCCCCTCTAAAGAAACAGTCTTCTGGCTCACTGGTAGGTGACCCCGAGATGAGTACAATCACCGCGTACGTCGAGTAGAACAGTCACTATCTGTCAGGGACCTACATTTTGCCAATCGCAGAATCTAGCAACGGACTATCGTAAAACTGCTATACTTTTGGTATAGGATGGGTAGCGATATGATTGCCAATAGGATATTCCGACTCTCAGGCTTTACTGTTGTAGTACTACTGGTGTGCGGTCTCTTGGCTGCCACTGTCTCGGCTGACACCTATGATGTCAACGCTTCTGTGCCCTATAAAGCGTCCACTCAGGCCGCCACTATTGCCTCTCCCGTCGAAAACGCCGTGCTTCAAGACATCCAGCAGACGATTACGGGGACATGCCAGCAACAAAACCCCGCAACTGTCATATCTATTTGGCGAAACGGTGTTGTGCTCGGTTCGATTGGCTGTGTCAGCGGTGGCTTCAGCCTCACGGTCATGTTGCAAATCGGACAGAACACACTTGTTGCAAAAACGGCGAATGTCAGCGGCATATATGGTCCCGACAGTACCTTCAGAACCGTTGTTGTTGAGCGGCCTGTTGTGGCTCAGCCACTCGCACCAACAGCAAGTCAACCAACGACGACTGCGGAGCGTACCGCAGCTACCAACCAGAGTGGAATCTTCGGTTTGTCACTTACGACCGAGGCACCGTACGACATTCTGCCCTCTACAAAGCAGGCGACCATTCGTGTCGTGGTTGGGGGTGGGCAACAGCCCTATGTACTGCAACTGAAGTGGGGCGACGGGAGTACAGAGTCGCACAGCCTTAGCGAAGCAGGTACATATGAATTTACGCACACGTATCTTGTGCATAAAACCTACAGTGTTTTTGTCAATTTACGGGACGTATTAGGCTCCTACACGGAGTATATCTATGCAGTTGTCTCTGGCTCTAAAGCGTCCACGGGCGCGTCGCAAAGCAAATCACTTTCTGGTATCCAACAGGCAAAACCGAGGCGATTCATCTGGCTGCTGTTACTCGTGGCCATTTGTTTCCTACTGTACACATACTGGCTAGGCTATCGCCGGGGTAGGGAGCGCGTAGCGGTTGGACCGAGGCAAAAAGCAACGTCGACAAAGAAAAATAAAAAGAAACCACAGAAAAAATGAAGCGTCTCGTCATTATTAGCTGTAGTATTGTGGCAGTTGTTGCGGGAGTATGGACCTATGTGTGGTGGCAGAGCCCTGCCGAGACAAAAGAGACTACCGCGGCTATTCAGGAAACGCAGGGGGTACTTGGAAGCAATATGGTGCTTGCATCGTGGAGTACGCAATATTTTACTACTCGTTACCCCAATAATCTGCGGGTTATCACAAGTAATGAAGTTGCTCACGGCCTGACGCTTGGCCAGTATTTGTTGGGTACGGCTTCGCTGCGTGAAGCTGACCAGCTGGCTGTCACGGTCGGAACACTTGATGGTATGAGGCTCGAAGAGTTGCCCGCAGTCAAGCTGCGACAACAACGCTCAGATGCCTATCAAGCAACCGCCGTGTCATTTGCACCGCAGGGGGCCATGGTGTTCACCGCAAAGTCTGGCTATGAAATGGCGGTGTTTTGGCAACAAGGCACGCGCTATGTGGCAGTCGTGGCTGGTGGTTCGGCTGCGAGGCAAGCCGAGCTTGCTCAATCACTCCAATCAGTTGTCCAAAACTGGCGGTGGCAGCCATAGCAGCTATGGTGGCGGCTGAGTGCATGCGATATACTAAAGCATATGCATAAACTACTGGGAGTAGCGCTGACATCTTTTCTGCTGTTTGCCGCGTCGCCTACTAGCACAAATTACACACTGAAAACCTATGATATTGGGTCAGGTGGTGGGACGTCAACGAGCGGTAGCTATGGCCTGCAGGGCGGCGCAGGTGCGCAGTCTGGCAGTGTCCAGTCATCTGCGACTTACAATTCTCAAAGTGACGGTCGAGGAGTTGTTAATGCCGCTATCCCGCCCGCTCCGACACTCACAAACCCATCGAGTTATTATGATCGGCTAAAATTAGTTCTGGCCACAGGCGGCAACCCGACTGATACAAAGTACTTGATTGCCATAAGTACAGACAATTTTGTCTCAACCAAATATGTGCAAACCGACAATAGTATTGGCAATACCCAAACCATCGCTAACTACCAGACGTACTCAGCATGGGGCGGAGCAAGTGGGTTCTTGGTTGTGGGGCTATCGGCATCTACGACCTATCAAGTTAAGGTGAAGGCATTGCAGGGGAGCTACACGGGCGGTGGGTATAGCCCCGTAGCAAGTGCTACGACAGTAGCGCCTTCGATTGGGTTTAGCCTCGCCACGACACTTACCGGTACGCCACCGTTTGCAGTCGGCTTTTCTGGTCTGACGGCCGGTGCCGTAGTGTCTGCTAGCGCCGACGCGCTGGTCGGCCTGACAAGCAATGCGAATAATGGTGGCGCCATATACGTGCGTGGTAACAACGTAGGTTTGTATAGCACAATCGCTAATACAACTATTGCGTCTGCAACTACAGACCTCGGCAGCGCCTCGTCGGGTTACGGGGGCCAAATTATAAGCTCGGGCCAAACAAGTGGTGGTCCGTTGGTCGCACAGAGCCCATTTAACGGCACCGCAGATACGATTGGTTCGCTTACTAGTTCGCTGCAACCTCTGTTGTCGACGACGACACCCATTACGGGCGGTACCAGTACTTTTCGCCTAAAAGCAAAAGCGGCTGCTCTCACCCCAAGCGCCCCTGACTACGCAGACGCAATTACGCTGATTGCTGCAATGAACTTCTGATGGTCACCACTGTTTGACGATGTTTCTTCCTGTGGATAAGTAAAATAATGTGCTTGCTTAGCATTGTGCTTATGCTACATAATGTATAGCGATAGGATAGTGTAAAATAAAGGAAATGAATGTATGAAAGTTAACATCTTGCAAAGTGGTCGAACGCGTCGCGTTGTCTCGTTGGCATCAGTCGCAGTTTATGTTGTTTCTGTCGCCAGCTATGCAGCCCTGGCACTAACGGGCACCGCTTCGGCAGCCAGCCTGTCCCAGACATTTGTTCGGTTTGACCGCATGAAAGCATCGACGCCGACAACTGGCACGGTCTGCGCAAAGTCAGCTTCGACCGGCCAGACCAATGTTGTCGTTACGTTCCCGACAGGATATACCGTAGGTGCTTCGGTAAACTGGGCCACGAGCACAGCCAACCTTGCATGGCCAGCAGCTGCCTCGGCGTGGCCTACAATTCAGGCCACCGGTACGGCCGTAGGCCAAGTAGTGACATTCACGAGTGGCTCACTAAGTGCCGGTACGCTATACTGCTTTAACTGGACGAACACCGCAGCCCTAACGACCGGAACAGCCGGCGTGTACAGTGGTACGGTTGCAACTAGTGCCGATGCCGCAACGCCATTTGCGACAGCAGCAATCGCCGACGACCAGATTGTTGTCTCGGCTTCTGTTGTACCTTCATTTACCTTTGCCATTAGTGCAAACACCGATAACCTCGGTCAGCTTTCGACGGGTAGCGTTGCTTCGAGCCCAACTCCGCGTACTGCCACAGTCAATACCAACGCCAAGAATGGCTGGTACATTTGGGCTAAAGACGCGAATACTGGTTTGAACTCAGCGTCTGCTGCAACGACTATCGCTTCGACGACACCTGGCACTAACAGCACATTGGCCGCCGGCACAGAGGGCTACAACACTGGTGTTACATCTTCTCAAACGGGTGGCTCTGGTACTATCGGCGTTGACGCTGCATTTGTTGGCGGAGCGACCGGTAAAGGTGGCGGGCTTGATGCTGCGCTGCGGACCTTGGCTTCTTCGACTGGCACAGCCAATAATGCTGTATTGACACTTACGAACAATGCCGCCATCAGCAGCTTGACCGCACCGGCTACCGACTACACTGATACGATTACTGTCGTTGGCGCTGGTTTGTTCTAGATAGCACTATGCGCAATCTAATCTTAAACAGTCGTCCACGAGGCGACTGTTTAAGCATAATAAGAGTATTCAGATTAATGAGCTTCGTGTACAATAATGACAATGGCAGTAAAGGTGTTACATAGGGTAGTTTTATGGGGTGTCGCTGCGGCGTTGACCTTGGCTATTGCTGCTCCAGTCTTGCCAACAGTGAGCGCACAATCTGACGAAGGTTTTTCTTTGCAGGTTAGCCCGTCGCCGCTCGTTGCGACTGTCGAGCCGGGCACGGACAGCACACTCGAATTGCAGATACGCAACACAAACACCTCTGCGCAGGCACTCAAAATGGGTTTGCGTCCATTCACGGTTGATAGCTCTTCTGGGCAGGTAAAACTTGGCGAGACAGTGTCGACAGAGGTACGTGAGATGGTATCCTTCGACGCGCCAACCTTTGTGCTTGAAGCGGGGCAGATATTCACCCAGCGTATACGTATTCACACCGATAAAAATAATGGCTTTAGCTATAACTTTGCGGTCACTGTGTCACAACAGAACCCCCCAAAAGGTGCAAACGGTCAGTCTGCAATCGCTGGCTCGGTTGCAGTATTTACGCTTATTACCGTCAATAAGCCTGGCGCCATACGCAAGTTTGAGCTAAGCAGCCTCTCAATCACAAAACACAGCTATGAGTACCTGCCTGCCGAACTATCGCTCAAACTCAAGAACACGGGTAACGTTACCGTGCAGCCAACAGGCACCGTCTTTATCCAGCGCCACTCAGACGACACAAAGCCACTTGCAACCGTAGCTATCAACAATACGGGTGGTTACATCCTGCCGGGCACCTCCCGTACATTTACTACCTCTTGGAACGACGGGTTCCCACACTACGAATCGACGCAGGTCGGCGATAAGACAGTTCGCAAACTGACGTGGCGAGGTAATGCCTTGTCGAAGGTTCGCTTTGGCCGCTATGTCGCCAAAGTCGTGGCTATCTATGACGATGGCCAGCACGACGTGCCCGTAATGGCAGAAATCAAATTTTGGGTTATACCATGGCGCTTTATGCTGATTGCAGCTGCTGCTCTTGCTGTTCTCCTGGTCGGGGTCTTTGTAACGGTGCGCTCAATCGCACGGACAGCACGCCGCGCCTCGCGCAAAATCAATCATACGAATTCAAAAACTAATCCCTGATGAAACGTTGCTACCGTGTTTGTACTGCACTGCTCACACTTGTCATCATATGTGCGTCTATTGTTACGTCATCATCTGTCGGCGCTGCCACCAAGCAGCCAGCAGGTTTTACCGTTACGCCAGGCCTACTGTCATTCACCGTTGCACCAGGTGAGGCTCCTCGGACAACCACGCTTGTCATCACCAATTCGTATGCCGCCAGTCTGAATCTCGTCGCCGAGATCCGGGCTATCGATGAGTCAAGCGCACGTCTTGTCCCAACCGGGCCAGTTGATGAAACGCTCGCACAAGCTATCAAACTGTCTGCCACCGATATTACCGTGCCAGCTCAGGGGAGTTACCAGTTGCAAGTCGCCGTTGATGGCACAGTGCTCGGTGACGGCGGGCACTATGCAAGCCTGGTGTTAACGCAGCGGTCGACCAGTACCGCTACTACTGGTTTTGTCTCTGCCGTCGCCGTCAACATGTTTATTATCAAAAATGAGAATATCCGTACGAACCTTCAACTAATCGATTTTGGTACAAACCGCACCATTTTCACCAGGCCAACTTCTGCTAGCATTACGTTTCGGAACCTCGGTAACACGCACGTCGTGCCGCGTGCTAGCGTCGGTATTTACGACGGCCAAGTACTTGTTGCGAAGTCTGTGATTAACACTAGCTCAGCACCACTCTTCCCAGACAGGCAAGCCAAGTTTATGACACCGTTTGAGACTTATGACAACTCACTGCTACCACGTAAATTACACATGAGCATACTGTACCGGATTGATGGCTCGGACATACAGCTTATGGCCGGACAAACATTTTGGTATATACCACTTATCGATGTCATTGTCGTGGTTGTCCTCGGAGCTTTGCTTTGGTGGTATCGTCGTCAACTACGTTGGTTGACTGCGATAATAGTAAAACGAGCGCGCACCATACCGCACCGAAACGATGTCAAGAAGACAAGGAAGTCCTCGGTCGCGCCTCGCGCAACCACCAAGCGTATCCTTGGGCGTACGGTTATCCGAACGCATCAGGCGGTATCCCGATTGGCAGTGAAGCCTACCCCTAGACTGACAGCAACGCATAAAGCACCAGCCGTACACGGTCAATCCAACCATAAACACATCATCGTCACTACTGCCGAAGAAGCCACAACTCTGGCAAAACAAACGGTCGAACCACAAAAAGCCAAAAAGCCGGTTTCCACACTAACGTCAACACCCAAAATAGTCTCGAAACGGCCAAAAACGGCCAAAACAGCATCAAAAGATACTGCCAAACCCGCTACGGCCAAAACGTCAAAAAAGACTACAAAAACAAGCCCAAAGAAGGCAATCCCAAAGACCAAGAAGCCCGTGTCACAAAGCAAACGAAAAAAAGCCGCCTAACATCGGTCGCCTTGTCGATTAAAAGCTTGAGCGATATGTAGTTTGCGCGTACAATAAAACATGTCACTATGACAGAGACAAAAGTGAAACGGATTCTCTTAGCGGCATTGCTCGCTGTAGGCGGTTTTATCGCCTTCTTTGCTTTGCCTGCACACACTGATGCTGCCATCAATTCTCAGATTAACTTTCAGGGCAAACTAACAAACCCCGACGGCACGAACGTCACGGACGGCACGTATTCACTTCGCTTCAGAATCTACACAAGCGCTGCACCGACTGATGCGTTGAATGCCTGTTTGCCCGGTAGTAACACCTGTAAATGGGAAGAAACACAAGCCAGCGTATCGGTTTTAGACGGCATCTTCCGGGTGTCGCTTGGTAGCTCGACCGCGCTGCCTGGGAGTGTAGATTTCAACACGAGCCCGCTCTACCTAGGCGTCAAAGTTGGTGCCGACGCAGAGATGTCGCCCCGCATTCAGTTTACCGCGGCCCCTTATGCCTTTAATTCCGACAAATTAGGCGGCATCGCAAGCAGCGGGTACGTCCAGCTTTCACCCGGTTCTCAACAAACAGGCAATATCAACGTGAGCGGCAATATAACTGCTGGCGGTACCTACAACGGCAATACATTCACCGGCTCATCATTACAATTTAGTTCAGCAGTGACCTCATCGCTGCAGGGTGCGAACAGCCAAGCATTTAACGTTGATAGCGGTACGAGCGGTAGCCTGGCACTTGGCGCGACAAATGCATCAGCAGTTACCCTTGGTAAGTTTGGTACCACTACGACAACAGCAGGCGTCTTTACCGTTAACTCCGGCACTAACGCTCCGACTGCTGACCAGGTCGTAATTGACAATACCTCATCGACGGGCGTGACGGCACTCGGTGCAAACGGACTAAGCGTGAAATACAAGGGTGGTGCAGCAGCTATTGAGGCGGCGGGCATGCGTGTCGACTATACACCAGGCACGACGAGCGGCGGGACATGGAGTGGCATACGAATCGTTGCCGGTGCGACGGGGCCGATTAGTGGCGTGTCGGCATATGGTATTAAACTCGAGGGGCCGACCGCACAAGGGGCAGGGACTGAAACTGCCGTCAGGATAGCATCAGGTTGGGATATCGGCATAGATGTACAGTCAGGTGGTCTGCAACTGGCAGCGCAATCCGATCCGGCAGCACCAGCAAGCGGTAATCTCAAGATTTATGCCAAAGACATAGCCGGTCGTGTCATGCCGAAGTGGATAGGTCCATCTGGTGTCGATACCCCATTTCAGGCAAGTTTTGGCTTTAATAGGATTGCCATGATGGCACCGGCAGGAAGCGGTACTAACTGTAGCACGAGCCTCAGCATTTACGGAAGCACTGTAACGGGCTCTGCGTCAGCCTGCTCGTACACAGCACTTGCGAGCACAAACTTGAAAACATCGGTGCGTCGTATGAACTATAGTACTGGTACGACTGCCGGTACGATGGCGTACCAGAGACAAGCGGCATTGATGGCGTGGCGTGGTAATGTCGCGGGTCTCGGTGGTTTCTTCTATACAACTCGTTTTAGCCTGTCCTCAATCGTTTCGGGTAATCGCGTATTTGTCGGTATGTCAGACTCTATTGCAAATCCGACGAATATTGACCCGACGACAAGCAATACATACGGTAAGTTGGGTGTGGCTATCAATGCAAATACGGGGAACTGGAATTTTATCAATAATGTGTCTGGCACTCTTCCGACAATTACAGCGTTGGGAAGTAATTTTCCTGTTAACACAACTGATTTGTATGAACTGGTACTTTTTTCCGCGCCAAACGGCAGCTCTATTGGCTGGCGAGTGACGAATCTCTCGACAGGCAACCAAACAAGTGGTTCAGCAACAACAAATATTCCTACGACCGCAACGTTCATGTCGCCGGTTTTCTGGGCTACCAATAATGCAACCGGAGGTACGGCGGTAATTTTTGAAACAGCTGGTTGGTACCTGGAAAGCGACAACTAATGCGGTACGTTCGTCCCGGGCAAGCCAGAAAGCGTATACTGCGGCGAGTCGTCGTGGCCGTAGTGATTGTTGTAGTAGCCACCGCAAGTATAATTGTCGCTTGTGTGCTGTCCCACAAAAAACAGCAAGCTAGCCTGAACAACGTTGGCGTTATTACGTCAAAAGTAGGCGAGATATTTCTTTTGCCGGCGGACGAAAAGCCGGCTCTGGCGACGGTGACAAATAGCAAAAAAATCTCCAGCAACTTTGCCGGGAAAGTCAAAAACGGCGACAAGATTCTCATCTATCAAACGAATAAACGAGCCATCGTATATCGTCCGAGCATCAATAGAATCATTGATGTCCAAGCGGTCGTTATTGATGACGTACAATCACTTGAAACAAAATAACAGCGAAGCATGAGATACTAAAAGCATATGAAAATTTTGTATATCGGGGATGTTATGGCTGAGATGGGGATGGCAGCGGTTGAGAAGATGCTACCTGGGGTTATCGCTGAGCATGGGGTAGATTTTGTTGTGGCGCAAGCCGAAAACGTGAGTGAAGGCAAGGGTATGACCATAGCCGGCTACGAACGATTACGAAGTGCGGGCATTCACGCCTTCACCGGTGGCAATCATACGCCGGCGAGGCCGGAGCTTATGCCGCTACTCAAAGACCCCGACGCCCCTGTCGTTGGGCCGGTCAACATGACCGACTACCCGTCATTTACCTACAAACTAGTCGATTGCACGAAGGGTACAGTTCTGGTCGTGAGCTTGCTTGGGAGTGTTGTGGGCAAACATGCCGACCTGCCAACAGAAAACCCGCTCAAGAAACTCGATGCAATTCTAGCGGCCGTACCGCGTGGCGATTATGTCGCGTCGGTCGTGAACTTGCACGGCGATTTTAGCAGCGAAAAGATAGTCCTTGGGCATTATTTTGACGGGCGCATCAATCTAATCGTGGGTGACCATTGGCATGTGCCGACGGCCGATGCGCAGGTGCTGCCGCGAGGTACGGCGCACATAACCGATGTTGGCATGTGCGGTTCGCTCGATTCGAGCCTCGGTGTTACCTTTGAGTCAATCATCCCGCGGTGGCGCGATGGCTATCAGACGCGCAATGAGCTCGCCACAACTGGCCGCAGCCAATTTTGCGCAGTGATTGCCGACATCGACGAAGCGACCAGCACCGCCCGCTCGATTAAACAAATCCGCGAGGTTTGGTAAGCTGCTTAGCCTTGTAGTTGGGCCACTGCCGTTCTATCATAGGTAAGTGAAAGCAAAGCATAATCCCATTCAGATTGCGCTTCTTAGTGTGCTTGGCGGGGCGGGGTATCTGACCTGGGTGCTACAACTGCTCATGCTTGTTGCGCTATATTTTCAGCAGTTGCAAGATTCGAGTATGGGCAAGGTCGTATTTCCAGCGCCAGACGAAAGCACAATCAACAGGCACGAATCAACCGTTGAGTCGAGCTTCACACTTCCGACGTCTGGGCTATTCACAGTTTTTGCCGTTTTCGTCGGGCTCGCCTTTATTGGTTGGGCAGTATATCTCGTGACAATGCGATACATACCGGCCGTCAATAAGACTGCAAATAAGGTTGTGCATGTTGCTGCCGAGCAAACTGTCGCGCAAACGGCGCGTATCTCTCACAAAAAACTTCCCGTACGAAAGCAACGGCTCATAACTGCACGTGTAGTGTGGTGGCTTAAGTTGTCAATTAGCCTGTTGCCAATGGCAATCGTCCTGCTCGTGTCGGCTTCGTCGCTTGTATCGAAACAAGTGGCTACGCTCATTATGGCGATATTGAGCCTGTGTGCGGTCTTGTGTTTTGCTACGCAGGCAGCACTGGCCAAGCTCTGGCGGCTAAGCACTGTTGTTGAGTAATTCTGTGCCAAAACCGAAGGCCTCTATACAAGGAGCTGCTCATCTGTTAAAATCATGCTGTGGTCATCGGGGAGTGGCGCAGTCTGGTAGCGCACCGCGTTTGGGACGCGGGGGTCGCAGGTTCAAATCCTGTCTCCCCGACCAATAAAAACACCTCAGCAAAACTGGGGTATTTTTATTGGTACCGAGTGAGATGGGTTTGACCCTGCGACTAGGGATTTTCCGAAGGAAAAGACCGCAGATCGTAAGGTTCGCGTAGCTTCGGTATAATCAGCTATACTATTTGAATTATGAAGAAACTAAAAGTACTTACATGGAATATCGGTGGTGGGAAGATTCTAGATAAAAGTAGCGACCCGCTAAAGCTGGCTTCGTACTCAATAGATGGCTTTGAACACATCGTAAAGCTACTTTTAAGTGAAAAACCAGACATCATTGCGTTACAAGAAAGCCATAAAAACGTTAACGAAGACCTGGTTAAGAAACTGGCCGATAGATTAGGCTATCAATACTTTGTTCACGACTCAACCTCGCCTTCTCACATAGACACCGACTTCCAACTCGGTCACGCAATTATTTCTAGGTACTCATTGTCAAACCATAGGTTTAAGTTATATGAGAACCCTCACCTTGAGGTTATATGGGAGGACGGATCGGTAGCAAAAACTTTCGATAAAGGATACTCAACTGTGGCTTTGAGAATAGATGAGTCACTAGTACTCAATGTAACAACAACTCATCTAGTCCCATTCAGAAGGTTTGAGATAGATGTAAAGTCGGAGAAGGGGCAGCAAATTTTAAAAAATGTAGACGAAACTATAGATCGAGAGTCAAAGCCGTGGATTGTGCTCGGGGACTTTAATATTGACTCAGGTAAAGTAGCACATTATTTCCCAACAGCGTTTCATGAAATGGATGAGGTGAATATCGAAAATCCTACTAACCCAAAAGGCAGGAGCTATGACCATATATTATTTGAAGGATTGAGCTTAGTAGAATATCGTGTTGCCAATGAAGTTCTTACTGACCACTTCCCGGTGATTGCTACTTTTGAATTCTGAGCTATTAGTATGGTAATGGTACTGTATAACGCGCTGTAGGTTTAACTAGCTAATCTTGATAACTTTCTTCCTATCTTATGGGTGCTGTCTTCATACCAAAAGCTGTCCTTGTTAGCGACATATAACTTTTACTCTACATACAAAAACGCTACTATTAAGTCTGTGGCACAGACAAATCGAGAAACACTAGTTATAAAAGTCGGTACTAGCACGCTAACTCAGCAGACAGAAGAAGGTTTGTACCGGCTCAATCAACAAGCATTTAGTCGGATTGGCGCTCAGATTATACAATTAAAAGACATGTACGATGTCGTTATTGTTTCTTCGGGTGCAATCACTGCTGGGCTGGTCGAGTTGGGTGAGTCTTCGCGGCCCGACAAAACACGGGAGATGCCAAAACTACAGATGCTCGCGAGCCTGGGTAATCACCATCTTGTGACGGCATGGCGCAGCGTATTGCCGTCTGTACCTGTCGGGAGCCTGCTCCTCACGCGGCACAACCTCGACAATGATGCAAGGGAACGGAGTAGTGCGGTGCATGTCATACGAGAGCTCCATGCCATCGGAGGCATCCCGGTTATTAACGAAAACGACGCCGTTACGAACGAAGAAATTGCATTTGGGGACAATGACAAATTGGCAGCTATCGTCGCGGCTCGCCTTGTGACTGCGAGCCAATCTGTCAAACTTGTACTGCTCAGTGACGTCGACGGTGTGTATGCCGATAAGCACGACTCGACCACACGCATTCCGGTGATTTCTCGTATTGATGATTATGAGCATCTTGCGGGTGGAGTAGGCTCGGCTAATGGTACCGGCGGAATGGTCACGAAGTTTGCTGCGGCACGTATCGCCACAAAGGCTGGTGTCGAGATGTGGATAGCAAACGGTTCTCGCACCCACGGTATACTGGCGGCGCTGTCTGGCCAAACCGGCACACACTTTACTACTTGATACGGCACATTGTCTATCTATGAATATAGACCTGGCAGTG
>CAYZFT010000012.1:0-22980 GCA_964477925.1 uncultured Candidatus Saccharibacteria bacterium | reverse complement strand
ATTTTACCAAATGCCGGCTGCAGGCCCACATGCTTATACGCACCACCGACGTAGAGCATTTGAGCTTCTTTGAATATTTCGTGCAGAACCGGGATGAGTGTGGTTGCCGATAAATGCTGATTCGCCGTGCCAGCAAGCAGCATAATGTGTTTTCCAGTATCGTTTGTCATATTGTAGCTTATGTTTGTACTAGCGCTTGGCACAACGGCAAAATGAGCTGCCACACCACTTTGCATAATTAGATCTTCCACCGTTTGACCAAATAGGTCGTCGCCCCGCATTCCAACAAACTTCGTTTGGCCACCAAGCCCCTGCATCGTGCGACAAAAAATCACCGCAGAACCACCCGCAGCTAATTTGTACGATCCGCCAATCAATTCGTTATCAGACAAAATACCGTCATCAGAAAAAGGGTAATTTGGAACATTAATGTCCAGGTAACAACTGCCGAATGCTACTATGCCATTAGTTGTCTCCACTATTCACACCCTTCCATTTTTCTAGGTCTTGGTGCCCCCACCAGGATTCGAACCTGGAGCTTCTCCTTAGGACGGAGTTATTTTATCCATTGTCATGTCATTCGACATGATCCCGTCGAATGACGGGAAACTATGAGAATAATAATGGTGGCCCGGGAGGGAATCGAACCCCCAACACCCACCTTAGGACGGTGGTGTTCTATCCATTGAACTACCGGACCGATTTTCAAGAAGAGTCCTTCTCGACAGCGATAAGTATATCACGGTATTGTTGTCGGAATAGTCGTTTGCCTTCTGTGGTCTTCATAAATTTCTCACGACGTTGCGCGTCAGATTTTAAGACAAAGGCCTCGTAACCAATTAATATTATTGGTAAATAGCCGCGAGTCGACACAACACCACCAGCTGCATGCTGCCCAATGCGACGGCGCAAATCAGTAGTTGAACCCGTGTAAACATTACCGTTTGATAATCGTATGAAATATACATATTGCATACATTATTTACTCCATTTTATAAAGCTTTTTGACAAAGCCTTCCCCTCTGTTATTTTTGCTTTTTGGGCTGTGTAAATATGGCATGAACGGTTTCATAATCGCCGTAGAGTTCACTCTCTGCGAACCAGTGATCTATCTCTTTCTCGGCCTCTTCTGTCGTGGCGCTCGCATGCACGATATTTGGCACACCCATGCCCGCTTCGGCAGGTTGACCGTAGTTGACGTGCGCGTAATCGCCACGAATGGTACCCGGCTGTGCGCTGCGTGGCTCGGTGCTGCCAACCATTTTGCGTACGAACTCGACCGTCTCGACACCTTCAAGCACCATAGCGATAACAGGCCCCATTTGCATAGTAGTAAGCTGACTCTCGAAAATCTCTTTGCCTTTACGCGTTTTGAGCGTGCCAATACCCTCGTAGTGCTTAAAGAAATCATCATAGGTTGGCTGAAGCATCTTCATGCCAACAATCTTGAAGCCGGCCCGTTCGAAGCGGGTCATGACTTCCCCAACGATACCGCGCATCACGGCGTCTGGTTTGAAAATAACAAGTGTTCGTTCCATATATTTCCTTTGTTTACTATCCTTATAGTATCAGATAACACCCTAATTTTGCTATGTTTGGTCTCCGCTTGGTGCAAGGTTAGACCTTGCACCAATTACCATTGGCATATTTTGCGACATATGCAGTACAATAAACATATGCAGTTCAACAAAGCCAAAACAGATTTTTTGGAATACCTCGAGATTGAGCAAAACCGCTCACAAAAAACCATAGCCAATTATGATCACTACCTCACCCGCCTAGCCGACTACGGTGGTGATATAGCAGTCAAAGATATCGACCAAGAGCTCGTGCGCAAATGGCGCCTGTGGCTCAACCGTCTCGGCACCAATGTGAGCGATGAGCTGCAAAAAAGCACTCTCAATTATCATCTCATTGCCCTGCGTAGTTTTTTGAAGTTTTGCAACAAACGCAATATGGAGTGTATGGCGCCCGACAAGATTGAGCTTGCCCGTACTACCCGTCCGCAAGTCACATTTCTGAACGAAGATGAACTGACGCGCATGTTTGAACAGCCCGATATAGCCACATCTGCGGGTTTGCGTGACCGCGCCATACTTGAGCTACTTTTTAGTAGTGGTCTGCGTGTCAGCGAGCTGACTGGGCTCGACCGCGAGCACATTAACCTCAAGCGACGTGAGTTTATGGTACGTGGCAAGGGCCAAAAAGACCGTCCGATTTTTATCAGTCAAGAAGCGGCCGAGTGGCTGCAAAAATACCTCGACGTGCGCACCGACAACACGAAGTCACTCTTTATACGCTACGGTGGGCACAAGCAGGTCGACCGCACGGGCAACTTTTATCGGTTAACGCCGCGGAGCGTGCAGCGCCTCGTCGCGCACTATGCGCTAGCCGCTGGCATTACCAAACATGTCAGCCCACACACGCTTCGACACAGCTTTGCGACAAACCTACTCATGAACGGTGCCGACCTGCGCTCCGTGCAAGCCATGCTTGGCCACAGCAATATCAGCACAACGCAAATCTACACCCATGTGACCGACCCGCATCTGCGAGCCGTCCACGAAAAGTTTCACCACAAATAAACTATGGCGCCGCGCACGCTGAATCCATAGCGAACAGCTGAGGGGCTGATGATGAAGTAAACCGTTTGCAGATTTTGACCTCCGACCCCAGTGAGGCTGGCGGCACCATGCTATGCGTAATACCCGTTGGGTAGCGTGCCTGCACCCTGCGTAGCACATCGGCCGCCTTACCAGTTGAGTCTATCAGCACCTGTACGTCTTTGAATGACGCATTTACAAGACTGCTTTTACCGTCAATTACCACAAGCTGCGTATCACGATAGTACGTGCTGATACGGGCGTAGAATTTTTGGTTGCTCAAGGTAACAGGGTCTATCGGGATGCTAATTGTGCACATTTTTTCGAGGTTAAAACAGTCCGCGTTACTGATATTCGCTTTGGGTGTCCCTGTACTCAAGGTCGTAGCCACACCTCCGCCTAAGGTTGGCTTAAAAAAGTACGTCACGGTGGAGTCTGCCAAATCCTCGCCCACACCAACGTTGTCATTGCCGCTAACATGATGCATCAAGTCAAGGCGGAGCAAACCAAAGCCACAATCTGCGTCGATAGTTTTGGGCAATGCACCCATTGGGTTTGTGTAGTCACCGCAGTTATTGATATCGTCGCTAACACCGCTTGCTGTTGCCCACTTAATATTCAGTTCCGTAAGGTTTGCTGGCTCTGGTTCAATTTTTAGCACCGTTGAGGACTGTTGGTTCGCCGCAAACCGTATATCATCGACCACCGGGTCAACGATAATACATGTTACCGCTGCGTTCGGAGCGCTTCCTATTGGGGCCGCGGTGTAACCACCACCACTGCAGCTCGGTTGAGGGGTGACAGTCCCCGAACTTGTCTTAATCGCATTAACCACTTGGTTGACCCCTGATTCGGCGGCATAAAACGCTTGCTCGCTCAGTTGGCGATCGAGCGCCTCGCCCCGTGATCGTATGGTTACCTGCGTAAAACCAATCACGATTAGTGTGATAACTATCATCATGATAAGTGTTACCATAAATGAAACAAGTCCCCTCTGGTCGTTGGCATTGCGGCTAGCCCTCTGTGTATGAGTCATGTTTTGATTGTTCCTCCCGTTAATCACTTGCTACCCTCTGCTTGACCGAAATCGATTGCTTCACAATCGCACAAAACTCCGAGCCTGACCCGGGTTTGCACCGTACATCGCTGCCCACCCCACCGTCTGTGAGTAAGTCATTATCACCGTACGCAACCCCAATATCAAAGACATACAACCCGCCCGCCGCCGACTGGGCTAGACTCACGGAGGTAATACTCATATGCTCACCGAGCAATTGCTTGCGACCGGTGATACTGACTGGTACCCCGCAAACACCACCAGGGTCCATTGGTTGCATGTACATGCCGGTCGTAGATGTAGTCCCATCATACTGCTCGCCAAGCTTGGTAACAAACACATAACCCCCTGCGCAGAAAAACACAGGCGTACCTACTGCAGGCGCAGTTGGTGGCCAGTCATACCCACTCACCGCGCCCGACCCAAAACGGATAACGTTGCTTACGGTAGTTGTGATGTCTCGAGCTGCATTTTGCGTAGCCGAATTGTACACGCCATTATAGTAACTCCGCGTAAAGTACACCACCCCGACAGTGACCAAGAGTAAAATCACCGAGAAAGCTGTGGTTGCAATCATGAGCTCAATAATCGTAAAGCCAGCCGTTTGCTTGGCTAATTTTTTTCGGTGGTGGGGTGTTAATATGTTACTCATGTTGCATAATTACCGGTAATAATAGACCCTGATATTGGATTCTTGACCGCCTAATGTCTCCCATGTCGCCGAGACGATGTATGTACCTGGTGACGTGGTGTCTTTGTCTATCGCAAGCTTAAATACCGCTCCACCCGATGGTGCTCCACCGTCGGCTGCAACTTTGCAAGCTTCACCGGATGCCTTTTCCATAGGTGCGATGTAACACCCGCCGAGCACGACGCTAGCAATATCTGCGTCGACACGCAAAGACTCAATCTGCTGGCTAACAAGCTTTTGGGCCTGAGCTTGTTCGCGTATGGTTTGTTGTATCTGAACGTTACGGTTTGTGACTGCATATGCGCTCGTTAGTACCATACTAACGATGGCGGTTGCAATCAAAACCTCAACGATGGTATCACCCCGCTGATTCTTCAAGGGCTTACGAGGCATGAGGCGTGTGCCGATTAGCCGCATGTTGTTCCGTTCTTTATGGCGCTCGATACCGCGGTGCCTTGCCCATTCACATCACTACCTATCGTCAAAATGACAGACTGGTCGGTCGTACCACTCTGAAGGCAGAATTTTGCTTGGCTAATCGAAGGATACGGAGGGGTTACGCCGAGCTGATCATTAATCACCTTAGCAATATCAATCTGATTGGGTTCTGACGGGAGATGAGCGGTATTGATGCTGTGCAGCCCAAACGTCTGCACCCCGCTCGATGCGCCCCCGGCCGACACGACGGAGTTTAGGCTACTCAAGACGGCGACACCGAATGTCGTATGGGGGGCTAGTGTACCATTGTCACTCGCCTTGACGAGCGTAATGCCACTTGGCATAGTTATGCCGACCGTTGCATCTGGGACGATACCTACCTGCGTGCTATCTGCAGGTGCGATTGCGGTCACTTGAGCCTCTTGGGGTGTAGTAACATCAGCTCCCGTACTAGACTTGCGCGCCCCGGCAAGTGAGTATACATACAATTTGTCACCGCTCAAGACAAGCGCTTTGCCGATAAATATACAGCTGTCATGGCTCCCCTGTGCGTTCCCCGCGGCACTAGTCGCAATACTGAGCGGGTCGGTCGAAATAGTGACCGTACACGTAAAATTAGCCTGTGTCGGATAATAGCCGGCCTTCGCTTCGGTGATTACCTTTTGCAGTTGCGTTTGTACAGTGCGGACACCAACTTGAAACTCAGTCCTTGCTTGTCGACCACTAATCAGCACGACTGCCATTAAAAACATAGCCCCCGTAACAGCAAGCACAATCATGACCTCAACAATCGTAAAACCGCGAGTGCGTGCTTTATTGCTCAGCTTAGAACGACCGAGGCGTATCCTGACACTGGTGTTTGCTCCACCCCTATTCATATGCCACCAGTATACCATAAGCAATTATGGCAATATACCCGACTTACGTGGGAATCGGAGCTAATTGCAAAAAACCAAATATGGCTCGGGAGGGCCTGTGAGTTACAGTATAAAAATGGGCGCATGCCGTCTCGAGAGCACCACGCAGGCTACAGCCGTGCAGGCCTATGGCTCAGTACATGATGCCTTGGTACCATGTAACCATAAAGTTGCCAAAAAGCAGCACAACGACAAGCCCGAGTATGAGCGCCGGGCCAAATGGCACGTGCATTTTGAGCGTACCCTTTTTGTCGAGAAGTATTGGGATGCTAAACACAGTACCAATCACCGACGCAAAGAAAATCACCAAAAGCGCATTAAGCGGCGTACCAGCGAGCAGGCCAAGCACAAGCCCAAGTTTGACATCACCGCCTCCTATCCACTCACCTTTAGAAACCTGATAGATTACCCAGAATAGGCCAAATATAGTCGCTCCCGCAAGGGCAGACTGCCATATCACCGCAGAGTCTTCTTGCCATAGTGCGCTCACCAGCACTTGCCCAGCAGCGAGCACCACAAGCGGCCAAACCACACGGTCGGGCAGCTCAAACCACCGAAAATCGTACACCGAGAGCGCCATGAAAAAAACGACAAATATAAGCCATACAATGAGTCTAAATATGCCGTAAGCATCAAAATCAAGCGGCCACAGCAAGTACGATGCAGCAAAAAACAGTGCCGTCAGCAGCTCGACGAGCGGATATTGCCAAGAAATAGGTTTGTGGCAATAGCGGCACTTGCCTCGCAGCATCACCCAGCTCACTACCGGTACAAGGTCTTTAGCAGCTAAGGTATGGCGACAATCGGGGCACATACTGCGCCCATGCACAATTGAGTAATCCTCTGCCCCATTGCCCTGAGTGACGTCAATGAGAGTTTTACGTTTTTTAGGAGATTTCTCCACTACGGCATCGCCTTCGGTCGAAATGACAGTGGCCGCTGTACGGTCGTCCTCAGACGGCAACTCGCTCGCTAGCTCTTGCTGGCGCAACCGCCACACAAACGCATTAACAAAACTACCAAATACCAAGCCTAAGAGAATCAATATAACTATAATCATAATGGTAATAATATCACATAAAGATACGGGCTCCGAAGAGCCCGTATACTAATCATTGTCGTACCATTATTGGTCAATACTACTGATCAACACACTGGTATGTTGATGTGCCACCAGGGGCTTCTATCGCGTATATGAAAGCTACGTTTCGATCTGTCGCGTTTGTAGTATTTGGTGTATTGCTGCTTGCGCTCGTGCATTTTGCCTTAAGAACAAAGATACCCGCCCCAAGTGCTGGTGTCTGAACAGCATTTGTTTGAGCGATGATTGTGACATTACTCAGAGTCTTGGTGTTCGCTGCAGTCTTGACGCTTCCTGCATCACCTACGCCGTTAGCGCTAGCAGTTAATGCAGCCCCGCCATTATTGTTTGACACTTCTTGATAAGCACCGAGGAGGTTGCTGGCCTCAGTCTTGTATTGAGTATTGTGAGAGTTACGGTTCAACGCTGGGACTGCCAAGAATACTACGAGCATAATGAGACCGGCGATGGCCAGGACGATAAGGACTTCGATGATGGTGAAGCCTTTTTGGTTACCTTTGTGAGTTAATTTTTTCATTGTGTATGTGCCCCTTTACCCCTTATATTAACGCTAATGTTTAGATGATACCTGCATATTTGACTAAATGCAATACTTTTTTACTGGTAGTCTAGCCGGCGAGGTTGCTATTGCCCGCTAGACCGTAAATTGGCAGTAGCACGGCGGCTACAATTATGAATGCCACCACGCCAAGCAAGACCATCATCACTGGTTCTATCGTCGCCGATATGTTACTGACCTCATTGTCGACTTCCTTTTCGTAGTAGTCTGCGATCTTGCTCATCATTTCCTCAATGGCGCCCGACTGCTCGCCAATACGCAACATATTTGGCACGAGTGGCAAGAAATTGTTGTCGTTCTCGATGCTATCGGCGAGGCTTTTACCACCCTTGACCTGCTCTGAGGCACGTTGTATCGCTCGCTCTATGTGGACATTATTGACCGCATCACTCGTTATGCTGAGTACTTGCAGTAGTGGTACGCCGCTTGCCACTAGTGTCGCGCCCGTACGCGCAAATCGCGCCATATAGACCTTCATAAATAGTTTCCCGAGCGGCCAACCCCGCATCTTAAAGGTATCTATCGCTTCTTTGCCCGGCCCAGTACGTGCCCACCTTGTAGTCAGGAAAACAGCCAATGCTAAACCGATTAAAACAACCCACCAAAATTTAATCGTAAAATCAGACACAGCAAGTAGTATGCGGGTGATAAGAGGCAAGGTGGCACCACCCATGCCTTTATATAGTGTTTTAACTTGCGGCAGCACCTTAACGACCATAAAGCCAACAACTGCGACCATGACGAGTAGGACTACAACTGGGTAAATCATGGCGCCACGAATCTTACTGTTAAGGTCGGCTTCTTTCTCTTGCTGAAGCGCCAGTCGGTCGAGCGCCTGGTCGAGCGTACCAGACGACTCGCCCGCGGCAATCAGGCTAAGATAAACTTGGTTAAACACTCGAGGGTATTTACCCATAGCGTTAGCAAGTGTAGAACCGCCCTCAACATCTCCTATCACTCCCGAGATGACGACCTGTAGCTGTTTGCTCGTACTCTGTTGGTTGACACTGCGAAGTGACTGCAGCAGTGGCACGCCGGCATTAATAAGTGTGCTCAGCTGGCGGCTAAAAAGCACGCGGTCCTTAGATTTGACCTTATTGCCAAAACCACCAAACACTGCTCCAAGACCAGCCTCACCCTGACGTATATCGGTTGGTACAAGCCCCTCCGAGCTAATCAGCTTGGCTGCGGCAGGTTCACTCTCGGCCTGAACAGATGATTTTATGGTCTTGCCTGTTTGTGGGTCGCGCGCCGTGTACTGGTAGGTCAGCATAGTTTCAACTCCTCCGCCTGCCCACAGTATGTGGGCGCATGTTCACTCCGTCAATAGCTAATCGCCTTTCAACTTGATGAACTTTATCGACTTTTAGCTTCATTTTAGTCTCTCATCAATCTGTCTAATTCATCTGTATCAATAGCAAAGGTACGAGCCTCATCATAACTAATGCTGCCTGCGTGTATAAGCTGCACAAGCTGCTTGTCCATGCTCTGCATACCAAACTCCGCTCCAGTCTGTATAACCGCATCGAGCTGATGAGTCTTGCCCTCGCGTATGATATTGCGCACGGCTGGCGTTGCTATGAGAATCTCGGCTGCGGCGATTCGACCGCCCCCAATAGCCGGTACGAGACGTTGGCTACAAATGGCCATCAAGATGTTCGACAACTGCGCGCGAATCTGTGGCTGCTGGTGCGGCGGAAAAACGTCAACCATACGATCGATAGACTGTGCTGCGCTGTTCGTATGCAGCGTCGCGAACACCAGGTGACCCGTCTCGGCAATGGTTATGGCACTGGCAATCGTCTCAAGGTCGCGCATCTCGCCGATGAGCACAACGTCGGGGTCCTCACGAAGTGAGCTACGAAGTGCTGCCGAAAAACTATAGGTGTCATAGTGGACTTCACGCTGCACAATAACCGACTTTTTACTCTTGTGTGTGTACTCTATCGGGTCTTCGATGGTGATAATGTGTTTTGACTGCTCAACATTGATTTTGTTGATGAGTGCCGCAAGACTAGTTGACTTACCCGAGCCAGTTGGCCCGGTCACGAGCACGAGACCGCGTGGGTACTCTGCAAACTTCTTGACAATCTGTGGCAAGCCAAGCTGCTCAACCGTCAAAATATCATTGGGGATTAGACGCAGCGCGGCGGCAAGATTACCCCGCTCATGAAATGCATTTACGCGGAACCTGCCCAAATCGCCAAAAGCAAAACTAAAGTCAAACTCTTTGTCTTTGAGCAAAATCTGTTTCTGGTCTTCGTCGAGAATGGCGAAAATAAGTGCCTCAACCGATTCTTCGGTCAGCACGTCTGCCCCAGACATCGCAGCCAATGAACCGTCAACACGCAACATCGGCGCAAGCCCTACCTGCAGATGTAAGTCTGAGGCCTTTTTTTTGACAACTTCTTCGAGTAGTATTTCGATTCGTGGTCCTTGTGCTGCCATTACTTCGCTCCTCTATTGTTAAACAGTGGTACGTTCATACAGCGCATACAGCAGTCACCGCTACGGCCTATCTTTGTATTCTTTTGGTTTACGGTTGATTGATTTCCCACCATTTTATGCTTTCAACTTTATGAACTTTATGAACTTTCACCCATTTATGCGCTATCCGCCGATGCGACCCGGTTTACTTCTGCCACGGTCGTCTGCCCGGACAAGGCCTTGAGATAGCCATCTTGTCGCATCGTAATCATGCCCTCGCGCTCCGCCTGGAGTTGTATCGCTGAGCTCGTAGAACGTTTCAAGATGAGATCTTGAATAGCCTCACTCACGTTAAAGACTTCATACACACCCATGCGTCCCTTGTATCCACCGGGTGCATCGGGGCTGTCTATTCCCCTAGTTAAAGTATAAGCGGTATCGGTGGCCAATGGCAAGCTCTTGTAGCCCAAGTCTGCGGCAATTGCCTGCATTTGCGCCGAGTCGGTCGGCAAAATGCTGCCGAGTGCCGCATGAATAGCAGCTGTCTCCGCTGGAGTTGACCGATATGTCTCTTTTTTTCTGCCGATCCGCCGGACAAGACGCTGACCAATCACCGTATGAACCGTACTCGCGATGAGAAATGGCTCAATGCCCATGTCGAGCAAACGCGGCAAAATACCCGCAGCGCTGTTGGTATGAAGGGTGCTAAATACGAGATGCCCCGTCAGACTCGCCTGCACGGCCAACTCGGCAGTCTCCTTGTCGCGAATCTCACCAACCATCACAATGTCAGGGTCTTGGCGCAGAATCGACCGTAAGCCGCTCGCAAATGTCAGGCCGATGTCGGCGTTGACCTGAATCTGGTTGACACCCTCCATTTTGTACTCGACTGGGTCTTCGAGCGTTACGATATTGACTGCGTCAGACCTCACCTCTTGAAGCAATGCATATAGGCTGGTTGATTTTCCAGAGCCCGTTGGGCCCGATGTCAGCACCATCCCATTGGTTCGTTCAAGCCCTGCCTTGATGGTACGTAAGTTTCGCCCAACATAGCCCATGTCTTCAAGCTTCAAACTCGTGCCGCTTTTGTCAAGTAGACGGATGACTACCTGCTCGCCCCACACAACGGGGCTAATGGCAATACGAAGGTCAATATCGTGACCACCAACGTTTATGGTGAATTCACCGTCCTGAGGGATGCGATGTTCATCAATTTTAAGATTAGATAAAATCTTAATACGGGACACGAGTGGTGGCTCCGTACTCTTGGGCAAGTTCATTATTTCGCGCAATATGCCGTCGATGCGACACCTAATTTTAAGGCTGCCTTTAAGCGGCTCTATGTGTACATCACTCGCACGGTTCTTAGCTGCATACTCGAGTATAGTCGAGAGTGCCTTGGTGATTGGCGAATCTTGAACGATAGTCTTTATGCTGGCTTCGCGGTCTGCTTGTTTTTGAGCAGCTTCTTCTTGGGATTTGGTTCTGTCTATCGAAATGTCATTGCCCAATTGGCTCATTTCTCCAACGAGCGCATCCGAAATCTGCGCCTGATATTGGTGTAAAACTTGCCGTATGCCCTCTTCGCTCGCTGCATAGACTTTGAGCGGACGACCAATACGATTACTCAAGAAATCAACCGCTTGCACGTTATCGGCATCAAGCATAGCCACAACGAGTTTTTTCTGCATTTCACCGAGTGGCACCGCCATATACCGTTCCGCTATTTCTTCAGGCAACAATTCGAGTACTTTGGGGTCAATTTTGGCGTCGATGAGGTTAACATATGGTACTTTTGAAATATGGGCGATTGCTTTTGTCAGCTGCTCGTTGCTGACCTTACCACTCGTAACCAACAAGCCAAATAACGGCGAGCCCGTGTCTTTGGATTGCCCTTTCAGCTCCGATAGATCTGCACGGCTGAGCACCGCACTCTCAATAAGCTGTTCCTCGACTTGAGCTTGCGTATCTGCAGACAGCACACTCATGAGTATGCCGCCAGCCTACTGGCTGGTTCCATTAAATGGCGTCAGGTTCGTCCCCTCGAGTGTTGTATCGCGTGTCGGGTTAATGCTGTTCGCGTTAAAAAATCTTGCATCTGGCGTATCAAATTTAGCCGAGAGCACATCAATAACTTCGACCTTTTGCTGTCGATTCTCGGGCGTAACAAACACTTTATTTGCCACAAAGTACGACACCATTGCCGCCACGAAGGCAACGACGATTATGGTAGCGATATCTTTCTGTTTCATGGCTACAGCATCCTACGGTTAAGTACAAGTACACTCGACTTACGCAAAATCGTGCCATCATCAGGGCCACCTACCAGTGAGCCAGAAGACTGTTTCTCTAGAGGAGGTGGAGCTGTAGCTCCATCGACGATAGAAAACAGGCTTATGGATGCTGGTAGTGGGTCTGAGGTGGTGGGAGTTTTGCGTAAGTCGAGTACATTCATTTGACGACCGTTGTCCTTGTGTTTAGTGATTTAGCAGGCTGGTAGTACGTAACAGCAGTGATGTTTGTCGTGATTTTGTCTCGATTGCCACTAATGTCAATCGTCTGAACGCGTATGGGGCGGATTGAACGCTCGAGCGCCCCTATAAATGCCTGGGTCTTTGCATAATCACCAGCTACCGTAATCTGGAACGGCATTTCAACGGGTACAGGGTTTGGGCTATTGGTATTGCCAGCCTGCGCAATCGAATCATCAACCCCGGTGACGCCCCCAAGGCTAATCCCCTGGCTAGCTGCAATTGTTTCCAGGTCGGTTAGCAACGCTGGGTAGTCATAGTGGCTTGGTAATGCATCGAGCACTATTTTGGCATTATCACCGTCTTGTGGGCCAACACCAATCGCATTGCCTTTGATAACATTAGTGCTTGCTCCAACAAATGCTTCGTACGAGGGCTTCAGATTTTTTACGACAGCTAAGTCTGCCTCGAGCTTTTTTTTGGCTTCATTTTGTTGGCTGATGACACGGTTCTGGTATGCTGCTTGGCTCCAGAGTGTCTTACTGGCAACGAGCGAAAATATGACAGCAAACACTGCGACACTGACGGTAATCACAATACGAGCATTTGACTGATCGATGAGTACGTGCTTTATCGAGCGGCTGCCTGTGCCGTGTGCTTTTTTGGCCATCGTTATTGCCCTCCTTCAAATGGGCTACTTTGAAGACCTGACGTAGCCATCACCTGCATAGTCACATTATTAGTAACCATAAACAAATCAGGTGCAAATTTAGCGGCGATGGTAAAATTAGCGCCTTTATCATCCCGTGAGAAGTTTGTAAGGACAACATCACTAAACGCTCGCTTTACTGCACCGCCAGTAGTGCTATAGCCCGCAGATTTCAACGCATTGGTGTAAACCTTAACCGCATCAAGGCTATCCGCGGAGCCTCCTATAGAAATAGTGTTAGAGGTGTGGTCCAGTCGCAATTTGTTAATGCTGATTTGTTGTGGGGTAACTTGCTGCAAATAGCCAAACAGTCGTGAGGTCACCGGTTTATTTTCGTGCAGCGATGTGAGTGTATTGAGCTGGTTTTGCACGGTTAACATGCGCTCAATATCGTCAGTATTTTTTAGCACTGCCCCATTTGTTTTAATGTTATTACTCAGTGAGGTGATGTAATGCTTCTGAACAAAATAGACAAGAAACATCGAGAACAGCAGTATGCCTACTGCAGCAATACCCGTAATAGTTGCTATAAAAGTCACCAGGTGCTGCGTGCGTTTAGACTTGATGTACTGAAGTTTAACGTCTGGGAGCAAGTTGAACTGTATCATATTACTCAGTCCTCTCCGCCAGACCAACCGCCACAGCGAACTGGTTCGAGACTGCCAGCAGCTCATTTTGTCGGTCAGCTGCAAACGCAACATTCCGCCACGCATTGCCAATCTCGACGTTCACCCCAAACTTGTTTGCCAGATGCAGCGGGAGCTCAGGGATGGTCGAGGCCGCGCCTGATACAATCATCTGCCCGAGCCCAACACCCGGGTAACGCGTCTGGAAAAACTTAATCGATTTATCAATCTCGGCCACGAGCATATCAATCGTACCAATGATAGCCTGGTACACCTGACCCTCGAGCTTGTCTTTGCTGACTCCAAACTTAAAGACGAACTGCGCAGCTTGTTTGTCATCGATGTTAAGATTCTGCACAGCCGAGCGGATGATAGCCTCAGCACCTGTTGGTATCGAACGCGTTAAGCGAGGTGCGTCATTCATAGTTATGACAAGGTCGGTACTCTGCTGACCGATGTCAATAATGAGCTGCGGTGCCGTCGCCCCAGTCGCGACAAGCGCCCGTGACAGTGCGATTGAGTCTGGCTCAAAGGCAATGACATTCAGGCCTATCGATTCAATCATGTCAAGTCGCGATTCGATGAGGCTGTTGGACACACTGCTAAGTAGTAGCTCTACTTTTGTCTTGTCATTGGGAGAATCACCAATCACCGCCCAATCGATTTTGCTCTCGGCGGGGGGTGTCGGTATGAGCGAGTCTGCCTGGTAGGCGATGGCCTTACCGAGTTCATTTTGCGGCAGTCGGTCAAAATCGGCTACAGTTGTAAAAACTCGGTTGCTCGGTATCCCTACTGCAACATTTTTGGTCGACAAATGCGCCTCGACAATGAGGTTCTGCAAAACCTGTGCCATTTTTTGCTGGTCAACTTTGCTGTCGCTCAGAGCTAGCTTTGCATCAATCGGCACGTAGGCGTACTTGACGAGGCTACGTGATGGCCCAAAGCCTCGTAGCTCAACGAGTCGAATGCCCGTCGTACCGATGTCTAGCCCAAAAAACGATGATACCCCACTCAGTACTGTCATATTACCTTGATTATAGCATGAGCGGCATCACCCGCAAGAGGTTTCGTCAAAATAAGCCCGTACTTTTCTGTGGCGGGCTGCTAGCTGCATGTAGGCCAGGTTACCGCCTGACAACTTGCTTCTGCGGTTTTCGGTTTGGTAGCTTTGGCTCATATGCCGGAGGCTGCACAGGGCGACGGGCGGGCGAACGTGATGATGAATTATTGGGTTGCGGGTATGTAGCCGCGAGCGGCCGGGCTTGTTGTATGCGGGAATTTTGTGGTACGCAGCTGGCCCACTCATCGATTACATACTTGCATACTGCGCTTCCTAATCTCGCGGGGAGTGCTTGTGCTTCCACTATTACTGCTTTATGGTCGGAATCATACTTATTTGCTGGGACTATTAGCTTCGTAGGCACGAGTTGACCATCTGTATACACATAATCTATCGTAACCTTCTGGTCGTTCTTGCGGCTAGATGTAATCGGCAATGTATCAGGCGACAAGACGTCATATGCACTGACAAACCCTTGTGCCTCGAGCCCACCATCAAGCAAGGCTTTTGCTTCTTTTGTGGCAGTATTCTGATCAACATTCCCGTCTTTCATATATATTATCGGCAAGCCTGGGTGCTGTTCACGAATTTTATCAATCATATTCTTTTGGTTGATTGCAAATTCTTCGAGGCGCTTCAGCATTACCGTGCCTTTTTTCAGGCTGCCGTCCGGTCGTTGTGCGCCCGATGGCGCATGGCTCCCTGCCACGACGAATTCAAGGCCTGTATCTTTTTGTCTGAGCACGACTGTCGATGCATACCGTTTGCTTATCTTGAGCCCATCTGGGTCAGTGTATCCATCGGACATAAAATACGTACTACCCTTCCCAACTTGTTCATATTGTCTCGCATCCCATAAGATTGGATAACTAGACGGCGATGAACCCCCTTTTGTGTACGGCATCATAAAACAGTTGTATTCTTTTAAGTCACATACTGCCTTTTTGAGGTTATCGCGTTGCTTTTTGCCGTGCACTTCTACCATCGACAAGACTCCAATATCATACTTTTTTATCAGAGACTTAATCGCGTCCCCAAGCAGTGAGCTTCTGTCCTGTTTCGTATTATAAAAGCCAATGTTGCCGGTAGATTGAAGTTCGGCATCAGGTACTTGTTGGCCTGGCTGTAAACCAGTCTGCCCCTGCTCGAGGCCCGTTTTATCTATAGCAACAGGCGCACTGACAACAAAATCGGTCTTAGATTCCAGCCCTATGCTTTGTCCCGATGGGCACACAGAACCGGTAAACACAAGGCTTGCCGCTAGAACCATACGGCCTATACGACCTTCGCTTTGTGGTACCTGTTCACATCGACGACCAGACAGTGTCCCTGCAACTAGCAATTCCTCCGTGAGCATATGCTTCGGTTGGTAGGCACCTGGACGCATTCCGAAATGAGGCATGACCATCTTTTTATGATACACTATTATGCTTATATTTGCAAGGTTTTTTTGACCCTTTTTTTGACCCTTGTTGCGGTTGTGTCAAAAACGGAGCAAAGATGGATTAACTGTTACTCTGCCCGACCGAAGTCAACCGTCTAAATACTCGTCAATTCGAGCATCAATCGCTTGGCGCGGTAGTACCAGAGTTTGTTTGCGCAACGACAGATTACGACCATAGCGTACTAGGAGACCGCGCTACAAAATAGGAGGCAAGCTGACATAGTTGTCAAAGGTGTCGCCCGCATCCGTACCCATAAACGGCTTCGCCAGCCAGGTTTCTGGACCGTGCCGGAACTCTTCGGCGGCGGGGCCGTTGTTAACCCAACTACCAAAGGTGCGGCTGAGTATCACCTCATGGGCCACCACCGAGCCATAGACAGTCAGGGCGCTAGCCTTGCACTGGCTAACCAGGCTTGTGTCTGACGCAAGCTCAGCGTAACCAATTGGGCCCGTGGCTGTACCACAGGTATAGAACTTGCTACTGCTACCCTCCGCCACAAATATGCCCCGCATTTTGGTCACGTTACGGTCAACAACGATGTTGCCCGTGGTGTAGACATTGAGTTGCGGGATATTTGTCAGGTTATACGGCTCATAGGTTGTCTCTGCGCCAATGTAGACCGACCCACCGCCCTTGACGATAACCGTAATGTTTTGGCCCGCTCCGACTTCCCCCTGTACCGTCACATTGCCTGGACCATCGTACCTATACACACCGCCAAGCTTGCCAGTGACATCAAAGACGCCTGCAAGTATGGGGGTAATCGCCGTCCCTGCCTTTGCCTCTGCTGCATCGATATAACTCGAGAGCATTGGTGCTGCCCCAAAATCACCACCGTACAACCCGGGACCTGTGTCGGCATTGGCAAAAGCTAGGCTACTGGGGCCACCGGTAATTAGGTCGCTATTACTAATAAAATGGCTAATGTTACCAGAGGCAATCGCCGCAAGTTGGCTGCCCGCACCGACGTAGCCACCGCCGCCATCGTCGTCTTTATTCCAAGATATTATGTCGGCTGAGCCCACGGGTGCACCACCCAGCGAGATGCCTGCCAAAATATCGCCCCCGTACACCTTAAAGTATGGTTGGTCGCCAGAGTACGAATCGGCCGCGCAGCTGAGGCCAGTCGTCGCACCAATTGCCCCGCCCAAACTCCAATTAAACTGATATTTGCCCGCTTTGGTAACCGGTAGGTCGATGCCCTGAGCAGTCAAGCGCCATAACAGAGCGGTCTCGTTCGCGGCGTCATATGCCGTGCCGGGGTATGCGGTAGAAAAGCCATCTGGGTCTTTGACGGTAAGGTTCAATGTCACACCGGCATATGGCCACGGTCCCGCAATGTTATTTACGCGAACTGCCGGTTTTATACGCACCGTCGTGTTGTAGGCAAGCCCGGGTGGTATCGATTCGGGTATGCACTCAGCTGTCGGCGTGGCTGGTGGGCAATTCACCATGCCATAGATACTATCGGTCGGCAGCCCAACTGTTACGTGGTTATTAGACCAGACCGGGTCAACAACCAACCGGTACCGTACATTAGGTTGCAGCATCACCGACACGGTCGAGACGACACCAGACCCATAACTCGGCACAATCGAGTTAGCGGGCATTGTTTGCTGCAATGGCACCCTCGGGGTCAGTGCGTCTCCATCTGTATCATAATCGTAATTGTAAGCAGTGGCGGCAGACAATATATCGCCATTTATTGGGTCCTTAACACTCAAAGGTCCTACGGGTAGTTTACTCCAAGTGCCTGTGGCGGGGTCGTACGACTCAACATAATAGCCAGTAAGTTTCTTACCTGCTTCGTTGTTGTCAGTGTCGTACACCGTAACTTTTTTCCACGCAGGGCCCTCGGTGCATGGCAGCCCAAACTCAAACTTTTGTGCACCGTAAAAACGGTCAACTTCTCCTGGAATGTTCGACACGTCATCAAGAAGCCGCGATAGTGTGCTAAAGTTAGGCTCGACCCCTGACGTTGCAAGATTATCTGCGGCGGCCAACATACCAATAAAACGCCGACATGACCCAGGCGGGCAGACTCCTCCATTAGGGATTTTGACTCGAAATACGAGTTGTTGGCGAGAGTCTATGCCCAGGTTGGTAAAACCGGCGGGGATGTTAGCGTCATACGCGATGCTTATGTTAACTTTGTACAGCTTTGTGCCGGGGTCCATCTTGAGATTATTGTTAAACGCAAAACCTGGTATGGGGTAACGTGCAAAAAATTTATTGTTTTTTGTGTCGAGAGAATTATTGGTGTTTCCCGGCCGATCAGCAGTTGACGCGTTGTATGGACAGACATTGTTTTCTGGGATTTTATAGACAATTGGCTCAGGGGGAGGGCCAGCAGTCACCTCATAGCTGAGCGTCACCGTTATAAAGGTGTCGGTAGGGCCATATGCGTTCAGTGGGTCATATGTCTGGCAGTTTCTGCCTGGGATTCTATGCCCGCTAATGTCAAGCTTGTATTGACCGAGCTTCGGGCCGGAATTGTAGCGCTGAAACACAGGGTCTGCAATGTATACAGAATTCGCTTGTGTGCTATTTTTCATGCCTGCATCAAAATACGCCGCCATATCAAGCCGCTCAGACACGGACGATTCCTCCTTTTTAAGCACATGGTACGTGCTCAGTTGGGACTTAACGTAATCAGCCGCCGGTACTGGGATGAGTGTCCGGTCAGTCACACTGGTCCACTTCTCGGCGGGGGCCATCGGCTGCCAGTTAGGTGACTCAGTCACGTTAGGACTGGGTATGGCGGCGAATGCCCGTGCGCTGCGCCAAGAGTGATAGACAGCGGCACTTGCAGCCAGCGCAAGTATGCTAAACGTTATGACGCCCATCACTGCCCACAACCGAAGTCCGTGTTTCTTCACTATACTGACTATATTAGCATAACCATCAATCACACAACAGGAAACTCGGAGCAAGGTTTTATAAGATTGGCGGGAGGCTAATGTAGTTGTCGAATGTGTTGCCGCTGCTCGACGGTGCGGGACTAGGTTTTGCAAGCCATGTCTCGGGACCATGCCGAAACTCTTCGGCCGGTGCGCTGCCATCGACCCATGTACCCGATGTACGGCTCAGCACCACCTCATGCGCAACGACAGACCCGTAAACAGTCAACTTGGGCGTATTGCATTGGGCGACCAAGCCCGGGTTGTGCCGTAACTCGGCATAACCGATTGGGTTCGTTGCGGCAGTACCACATGTGTAAAATCTGCTGTTGTCACCTTGCGCCACAAACATGCCGTGTAGCGCAGAGACGGTGCGACCTACCACGATATTGCCAGTGGTATATACGTTGAGCTGGGGGATGTTCGTAAGGCTGTACGGTTTATAGGTTATATCACCACTTATAAAAACCGACTCCTCGTTCCTTACTATGATTGTAATGTTCTTGCCAGGCGATAGTGCGCCGTGGACTTCCAAACCTCCTAGCCCCTTGTATTCATATATGCCAGATGACAACGTGTCAATGTCTATAGAGTGATTCATAAGTTTTTTCGGTGTACCGCCGACATTTTCGAGTGCGCGGCTAATGTAGTCGGGTACACTCGGCATTGCGCCAAACTTACCACCATAGTGTGTGCCTTCTGCACTCGTATTAGCGAAGGCAAGGCTGCTCGGATTGCCCTGTTTCAAATCTCCATTGCTAATAAAGTGGTTGATGTTGCCTGACGCAAGTGCCGCAAGCTGGCTGCTTGCCCCAAAATAATTTTCACTGTCTTTGTTCCAGGAAATGATGCCCGCTTCTACCCCGCCATCATTACCGCGCAAGCCAATACCCGCCAAGATATCGCCGCCGTACACTTTGAAATAGGGCTTGTCGCCAACCAGAGGTTCGTCGGTGGTCTCTTCGTCATCATCAGGTTTCTGGCAGCCAACTAAACCATAGATTGTGTCACCTGGCACGCCAACTGCGAAAAAGTTCGTGTAACCGGTGGGCGTTATCAGGAGCCGATAACGAGTTGTGGGCCGCATTGTAAACTTTAATTGTGCCACTTGTCTGTTTGCGTTATTTGGGATAAAAACCCAATCATCTTTCGTTAAACCGTACAGATTGGGGTTAGTTGATGCGAGCGCAGTAGATGACCCAAGCTGAACGATATTGCCACTAATCGGCGTGACGTCACTCGAAGGTACCGTGACCCACTGCCATATGTTTTTGTTTTTGTTAAATACTTGCATTTGCAGAGACGCGCCAGTAATACTATCGTGGTTAGATACGAATTTTTTATCATTTAAATCATAGATGTCAATATAGCGGTCTTGTGCGGTATCAAACGAGCAATCAAGCCCAAACTCAAAATACGATTTGTAATATATTTGGCTGTCGCCAATAGCGATATTGTGCCGAAAATATGAATTGCTGCCATCGCCTTCCATGGCAAAATTCCGGGCGGCATTGCTAGTCTCGGAGTCACCCTCACCGGTTTTTGCCCGAATCATAGCCACGTAATGGCGGCACGCAGCATCAGTTGTTTGGCAACTCTCAAGCTGCATTTTGAAACCGACGCTTCCAAGAACCTTGTAATCATTACTATTGTAGTATTTTTCGTTATAACCAAAGGTCACCTTAGCTTCATAGAGTTGAGCGCCACTATTAAAACCAAAATCTGACTTCTCAAGGTGTACGGTAGCGCCCGCCCCGTCTTTCGAGCCGAATCTTTTACACAGATTCGTACCGCCTATTTGCATCGCTTGTCGAGCTGTGGTCCCGTTATCAACAGTGATACCTACCAAGTCACCTTCATTCTTGACTGAGCTATTCACATCACATAAAGCCGTTGTCTCATCAGGATTTATGTGCAAAGTTATGCCAGCATTGCTCACCTCGGTCGCATATACGCCCACCGTGACAGATTGCATATAATGTATCCCGAGCTTAGCGATTTCAAGATTAATCCTCTTCATGTTTCTAGATTTTGTGTTAGGGACGACTGTATAGTCTGATGCTATTGGATGTCGCAACTCAACGTCTTGGATTGAGTTTGCGGTGTAGGTTTGGCACGTATTTGGCACGCACAGTATTGAAGGGGGCAAAGATTCGGCATGAGCAACGCTCGGCCGTTCTGGTTTTATTACGATACTGATTATTGCAATCAATGAAATAGCTGCAGCTGTAGCCACGAGTTTCTTTACGCCCATACCACCACCCTTAGTCTGTGCATGCTTACCTAAATTGTAGCATAAGCATGTACGAGCGCTGCGCTATTTTGCATATACACCGATACAGCCTTTTTATATTCGCTTGGCGATGCTTGAACCAACACGTTCAATTGCACCAACGACCAGGGCATTCCCTGCTATAAATGCCCGCTTACCATCAGACACTCCATCGAGTTTTGTGTGATTATCTGGGAACATATCTAACCGCTCGAGCTCTACAGGTACCAATCGTCGATAGCGGCCCGTCGGCGTCTTAACCACATGCTTAAAGCGAGACGGTCCTGTGCCACCCTCTCCTGTGATAATCGTCCTCGAGGCCCTATCAAGAGCATCAGGGAAAGTCATCGACCCTTCGGCGTAAAAGTAAGCGTGACCACTAGCGCTTTTACGCTTCTCACGCTTCGCGCCCTTAAGGTATTCCCAATCTTTCATTTTAGACGTAGGTATAAAGAACTCCTCTGGCACATCTTTCTCATCAATAAGCACTTCGCCGAGCGTTGTGTATGGCCCATCATAAGCAGGCGTGACATGCGCCGTAGTAACCTGCCTACCAACCATTACACCAGCATTATCAAAGGGGCTACGTGTAGGCTTATCGGCTGAGAAGCGGTCAGTTATATCTACCTGCGTTCCTTCAATCGCGAACTCTTTGTACGGTGGTTGCTCGGGCTCAATTGGAAACGCATCTACGAGTACGCCCTTTTTCGTTAGCCAGTCAACCTTGTTTTCTTGTTTCACAATTTGGTTATATAGCTTTGTCCCCTTCTTGTAACCAAGAATGAATACTCGACGACGGCGCTGTGGGAATCCGTAGTCTGCTGCGTTCACAACACGCCACTCGATTGCATACCCTAAGTCAGAAAGTGCAGAGAGCATGACTGCAAAGTCCTTGCCCCGCTGCTTTGCTGGAGACTTGAGTAGTCTATCGACATTTTCAAGAAAAAGATATTCTGGGGCATTATCACCTTTGAGTTTGAGAATATTATATATTGACCAAAACAATACGCCTTTTTTGCCGACGAGCCCCTTTGAACGCTTAAGCGTACTTGCAACAGAATAATCCTGACAGGGGAACCCCCCCACAAGCAAGTTATGGTCTGGAATTTTATCGAATTTGGTTTCAATTACAAGTTCAATATTTTCAGCACTCAGCGAGTCTGCACCAAATCTTGCCGCATATATTTCTGCAGCGTGTTGCCTAACCGTCGAAGGCTCCCATTGACTAGCCCAGATTGTTTCATATGTACATTTGTCGTCGCTGGCTCTGTCCAAGCCAATTCGGAACCCCCCGACGCCAGCAAACAGCTCCACTACTTTTATTCTCTTCATGTGCCCTATTGTAGCAACTTAACTGTCAGGGATCAATATACAATTACATCTGTTACAATCAATTGTGTGAGCCAAACGCTTCCTTACGACCCAGCTTCACCTGTATCAATTCTTGACTATGCACGAGGCTTGTCTGGAAAAACGCTAGAAGAAGTAGTAAACATTGAAGGGTTTATAGAAAACATCAAGAACAAGGGCGACCTCGGGATAATGGTCGAACGCTATTATTTTAAGCACTCGCCACCGAATACACACGACCCCGACTTTGCAGAAGCGGGTGTCGAGCTGAAAACGACCGGCGTTAAGAAAAACAAAGCTGGCAAATACCGAGCAAAAGAGCGCCTCGTCCTAACAAATATAGACTACAACGC
>CAYZFT010000011.1:11685-23082 GCA_964477925.1 uncultured Candidatus Saccharibacteria bacterium | reverse complement strand
AAGGAAACGGGAGCTTGCTCACGTCCCTTTCGGAGTGGAAGAGGCGAAGCCGATGTCTCACTGGGCCCTGAAAGAAAATATGCAAGTCGTGAGTTCGGCAAAATGAGTGAAGCCAGAAAGAGTTTACTCTTTCTGGCGAACGAAAAAGGTAGCGCAACGCTGTCTCACAGAGGTTCTGCTATAGTTAGGCATATGAAAATACTGTTTGTAAGACACGGAAAAAGTATCGCAAATGCTAACGTGATGATTGGAGAACCAGATACGCTACTTGCCGATGAAGGCATCGAACAAGCGTGCATCACGGGGCAGGACTTACGACAGCCGAAATCATTGCACGCGAGCTTGGAATCCCCCTCCAAAACATTATTGTCATCGATGAGCTTCGTGAGCGGAGAATGGGTAATCTTGAGGGCAAACCCAAACTGCATGAAACAAGCTTTTTCTACGAAAATAACACTGCCTTTGGTTTTGAACCTCAAGCTGACCTTATAGCTCGGACGAACATAGCACTTGCTAAGGTTAGGTCTATTGCCGAAGAATCGAATGGCCCTGTTTTAGTTGTTGGCCATACCACGTCTGGTTTTTACTTATTGCAGATAGCAAAAGGCAAGGCCTGCTTCAAAGATTTTGAGCCGGTAAGCCAGATGAGCAATGCTGAGTTCATCGAGATAAAGCGGCCGTAACCCCCGCTATCGAACCTATTTCTTATGCTTTTCTTCGGACTTTGAAGGGCGACTGGTCATGAGCAAGAACATGAGGCTAAAGAACGCGCCGCCGAGCAGCACAGCCGTGCGCAGGTTGGTGAGCGTCCCCCAAAGGTCATGCTCCTGTACGCTGCGCTGCAAGTCAGCCGGGAGGAGCGGGATAACGAGAAGTGCTAGCAGTAGACCTGTTGCGAGTGCGGGCAGAAAATTCGCAAGTTGTTTACTGCCCATCACGCTCTTGCTCGTAAAGATTAGCGCAAGCACCAACGGCACGAGCAGTAAGATGAGTTTTGTCCATTGTTCGGTTAGGAGCGTGCTAAAACTGGCAAATTCGGTCAAGAAATCGGTCATATCGGGTGCCGCGTAGGCCACAAGCACACTCCCTAAACACAAACTCATGAATGCAATGGCGCCATGGGCGCGTAGAACCAATATTAACACCAGGGGTAGCAGTATAAGACCAGATAATATGGCTACAGGAAGCATAAGCATACTATACCACGCCCCAATGTTACACTTTTTGTCCACCTGGACAAAAAGTGTAATACACGCTAACAATATTGCCCGCTGAGTAAATAGAGCTCGAACCGTTCTATGCTGTCTACAGCTTCAGCCTATCACCTAGCTTGATACCTGCACGTTGGACTTCACCAGCATTTAGCTCAATAACGTATTTGGTCGTCGCATCTCCGCAGTACTGCTGCGGATACGAATCTGGCGCAACGTTTGGCGCAACGTATGTTACTCTTTTTGCACTGTCAAGCCAAATAATATCAATCGGGAACCGCATGTCTTTCATCCAGAAACACTGCGCCGCGGGTTTTTCAAATACGAACAACATGCCGTGGTCCTGAGCCAGCTGCGCCCTGCCCCCCAAGCCCTTCTGTTGCGCTTGCTCAGTCGCAGCAATCATAAGCTCATACGTGTAATCAGCCGCCTGGAGCGTAGCTGAAGGGGGCGCGAAAAATGCAAATGGCAGAGCCAACATACCCAAGGCAAGCATCACAAGCCCGGCGGTTTTCAGCAACCGTCCAGAAAACTTAGGCGCCGATTTTGTCTTTGCGTCGTCGGCTTTTTGCATTTTGTTCTATGTAATCCATTATGTATTTTGCTACGTTGCGGCCAGTAACTTTTTCGATTCCAAAACCTGGGCTGGCATTTACTTCCAAGACTAATGGGCCACGGTTACTGCGCATCATATCGACGCCACATATTGGCAGACCCATCGCTTTTGCGGCACGCTGAGCGGTTTTTCGCTCTTGATCAGTCAGGACAACAGGTGTCCCCTCGCCGCCCTGGTGAAGGTTTGAACGAAAATCGTCATCAAGGCTTTGCCGTTTCATACTGGCAACAACCTTGCCGTTCACGACAAATGCACGTATGTCTGTGCCAGCACTCTCCGCGATAAATTCTTGAACCATAAAGTTCACACCCTCAACGTAAAACGCCTGCATCACGGCTTTGGCTGCTTTTTTGGTCTCTGCCAACACGACGCCGTTGCCGTGTGTACCGCGCGCCACCTTAATGATTACCGGCGCGCCACCAACTTGGTCAAGTACGTCGTCAAAGTCGGCCGCTTCACGCGCAAACACCGTTTTTGGTATGCCGACGCCTGCTTTTGCAAGCAACTGCGAGCTACGTAGCTTGTCGCGAGAACGAACGATAGCGATAGACGTGGTTGTTGTGAAGTTATTTTTCAGCTCAAACTGGCGAACGATTGACGAGCCATAGCCTGTCAGATATGCTGCTATGCGCGGAATGATAACATCAATATCGTGTAGTTCTTTACCCTTATAGCGAACCACGGGGTTATTGCTCTCGATAGTCGCATAGCACTTGGCGTAATTGATAATACGAACGTCATGACCGCGTAGCATGGCTTCTTCTTTGAGCCGCTTTGTTGAGTAATTCCCGGGTCCCTTAGACAAGATAGCTATGCGCAGTTTTTTTTGTGGGTCAGCCACTACCGAGTTCTGCAGTTGAAAACTTCGCTTTTGCTCTTCCTCGACTAACGGCATACCGCCTCGCACATCAACAACGAATTTGCCATACAGCAATCGCCGTCCAACTAGTATGGGGTATACCATATTTTCTCGACTCGATAGCGTGAATGTAGCTGCTATGAGTCGGTCAGCCAAATTAACGCGAAGCTTAACTTTGTAGCGCAGCTCTTTCTGTCCAAATGAATTTACTACGTAAGCCTGTTTAAAATGACCCTTGCTGACATGCACAGATTTGCCCGTATAAAGTGGTGAAGCGGGACCGAAGAAAATAAAGCTCAACCCAGCATCGTCCTCAACTATAGCGCTCGCCCATAAAGAGCTGCTTTCTGCACCAGTGTCGACTTTGGCCGCGGCAGATATGCCATAATCAACAAAATCGACTTCTTCAACGCGGCCGATTATCTGAAGTGGTTTCTTGGAGCTATTTGTCATAATCTATACTGCTTTCGTTTCGACCTGGCTTCTAATGACCGTAAGGGCCGTTATCGTTTCATAATACAACGTGTCATCAATTTTGTCAATGGTTGGCTGCTTTGTCTGAAGCGTTAGCATACGCCCTCCCGGCCGAACAATCATAGTCGGCGGTAGGTACTCTTGAATGACCCACTCCCCTTCTCTGAGGTCGTGTAATGCTATATTATCGCGCTGCCACACCAGCTGCCCTGCCTCTACTGTGTAGGTTCCGCTACGTGGTAGTGCCGTAATGCTCACGGGGTAATCTTCGAGCGAGTGCATGATAAGCAACGCGCCGTTCTTCGTGAACGTGGCCGTTTTGTCAGTAATCTCATAGTCATACCCACCGAGCTCAAGCAGGTGCAGCAAATAAAACGGTACGCCCTCGTCGCCGCGATACAATGCCGCCAGAAGTGGGGTAACACCGGTGATACGTGGGTTAACTTCGAGCGTATACAACACCCCATCCTCGCCAAGCAGAAAATCGACACCAAAAATTCCGCGGTAGCCACGGGCACCAAGTTCGGCACCGATAATTTGCGCGATAGCCTGCGCTGCCTTGTGCAACTCAGACGCTTGGTCTTCGGCATAAATCTGTACGCCACACCATTTGTCGCCCGTCGGCACTGTAATATTAGCCAACAATGGGTTATGGACAAGCTGGCGTTGCAATGGGCCCGTGAAAACTCCATGCTTCGTCACGCACCCCTGAATCGTTCGTTCGCGCGGGGTTTTTACGGCATCAGAAACCACAACGCGCCGATGTTTTGATAGCCGCTCGAGTGCTGCCAATGCTTCACTATATGTCTGGAAATCTCTAATTATGAATGTACCCTTGCCACCGCTCAGCTGTTCGTCTTGTAAAACAAACGCCGGCCTGCCGCCAGCGACAGCCGCAAAGCCAGCCTCGTCTTGCGGTAGCTCTGCGCGATTATATATGCGGTAGTCAGGGAACCGAATCGCCCCATCAAAGAGCTTGCGAAACTCGACTTTGTTCTCGAAAAGCTCCGTGAAAGATGGCTCGACCATCATGAATTTTCGGCTGCTGAGTTCTGGCGGTATTGCTACGGCTTTATAGGGCAAAAAAGCATAGCCCGCGAGATCTTCTTGGAGTATTTTTTGAAACTCGGGGGTTTTGAGCAGACTCGCAGTATTGAGCCGTTCCAGCTGCGGCACATCGCCGCGGTCGCTGAGGGAGACAACTTCAGGCACGTCACTCCGCCCATGCAAATCCCAGCCATAGAGAGAGGCTATTTTGTAATCTGCTATCCATTGTTCTGGGCCAAGACGGGGCCACGGGGCCAACCCAAGTCCTGCAATTTTTATCGTATTATCGTACGCAATTTTCATGTGTTTACCGTAACTTTATAGTAGCACGCCGCTGGGTTTTACCTTGAACGCATGTGCGTTATCAGATAGCAGCGTGACCATTTGGCCATCAGCATAATAACTACCTTTTGGGCGGTCATATGGGTATGATAGAACCTGTTCGGCGTGGTTGACCGGCGATTCAAATGTTGCAACTGGTGTTTGTTCTAAAGACACTAGTTCATAGTAGCACATTTTTGCTTATTTTGCAATATGTGACTACTGCTGTATCTGGGAGACGCGTGAGTAGGCCAGGAAGACAACTACGGCAATTATAAGTAGGATGACGACAATCATGGTCACGAAGCCGTGCTGATTGTGCTTGAGGCTTTTCATTGCTTTGCATTATAGCTGAATGGCCCTAAAACACGAAAACTGACAGGCGCATTCATCGAGAACCGCCTAGCGTTGATTTAGAAAAAACCGGTCTTGGTTGAAGCTGTCTGAAATTGCTCAAGAAGATTGCGCTGTTCGGCGCTGAGTTTTGTGGGGGTATCGACGATGATGGTGACGATGTGGGCACCGCGACCGCCACCGCGCAAATGCGGGACGCCGTGTTCGCTCAGTTTAAAATCGGTGCCGCTCTGGGTACCAGACGGCACTTTCATACGCACCTTGCCATCAACCGTATCAACATCAATCTCGGTACCGAGAGCTGCACTCACCATGTCAATGTGGGCTTCGCTGAGGATAAGATCGCCTTCGCGGGTGAACAGTTTATGCGCTTTGACGCGAATGTGTACATACAAGTCACCTTTAGGACCGTGAGCGATAGCCTCGCCATGCTCGCGAAGGCGTATAGTGGCACCGTCATCAATGCCGGCGGGAACCTTAAGCTGGATATTTTGGACATGACGCTCAGTGCCCTTGCCGCGACACACGCTACAAACCTTCTCTGGTACTTTGCCCTGACCTTTGCACGTTGGGCAAATTGCAGCCTGCTGGATATTGCCAAAAATAGTGCGGGTGGCAGTAACAACCTGGCCACTGCCCTTGCAGGTATCACAAGTTTTGAGTTCGAAGCCTGGCTCGGCGGTCGTGCCTTTGCAATGGCTACACGTGTCTTCGAGATCGACACGTAAACTAACTTCTGTGCCAAAGACCGCTTTTTCAAAATCTATTTCGATAGCTGCCTCGACATCACGGCCACGTGCTTGCCGACGTTGCCCGCCAGTAGATGGACCGCCACCAAAAAAGCTACCAAAAATATCGCCTAGGCCAAGATCACCAAAGTCAAAATTGACATTTTGCCCACTCCATTCACCACCGTATCCACCAAATGGGCTACCGCCATTACCACTGGCACCCCCGACGCCGGCATGACCGAACTGGTCGTAGCGCTGGCGTTTTGCTTGGTCCTTGAGAACTTCGTAGGCTTCATTGACTTCTTTGAATTTGGCTTCGTCACCGCCTTCTTTGTCGGGGTGTAGCTCGACCGCCTTCCGACGAAAGGCTTTTTTAATTTCATCAGCCGAAGCATCTTTTGACACTCCGAGTACTTCGTAATAATCGCGTTTTGACATGGTAAGCAGTATAGCCGTTTGGCACTCAAATGTCTAGAGTGCTAGACGGCTATTTGTCGGCTCGCCTGTCTTGGCGCTGCAGATAGTAGACACCAAGACCAATCAAGAAAACAGCGACAACGGCCAGTGCGGCCCAACCAAGATTACGAAGTTGGTACAGCACCGAACCAAGGGCAACGTACAGGCCCCACCGCACCATGATTTTCTTAGCGAGCACCATGCCGAGGAGCATGATGATGATCTGCTCTATGAGCAGCCACCAGCCATACAGGTCACCAGCCGTACCAACAAGCGCCTGAACGATGAGCGGTACCGTCACGACCGCAAGCGTCAACAGTATGTATTGGTCACTTTGCTGCGGCTCCCCGCGCCGAGCCCGCCAATAGGCATAGCCAGCTAGTAGCGCCGCCGCAACATGAGCATACGCCTGCACGTTACGAACACCATAAAAATGCATGCCGGCAAATACCGCCACCAGTATCAGACCACCTGCGAGTTCTCGCTGATTTTGACCGCGTGACCAGACATACTGCAACACAGCTAAACCAGCCAGTAGAAACGACCACGACATCGGCCACCAAGCATGTCCCCCAAGGTACGCCGCCACGGGCACAAACAGTGCGAGTAGCGACACGAGCTGCACATAGTAGCCACGTGTACCTGATGCGGGTTGTTGCCGAGCGACCGCGTACCATCCGTAGCCTACCGCCGCAAGTCCCGAACTGAGCAGCAAATATGGCACCATCTGGCCACTCTCGTACGTGGCCCAGAGCCCAATTTGCGCCAAAATGGGTACAGTGGATACCAAGACTGCTTGTTTTTCGACATAGACACTTGCCACGTACAGTATCAAGCCAACAACGACACAGATAGCCGCTGGCAGGAAGCGCGGTCCGATGCCGCTCACAACAACGGCCACCATGCTACTCAACATATACCCGACAGTGTATGAATCGCCCTGCTTAGTTGACGTATGGATAATCTTGCGTGGTCGCCATACAGCCAAAGCTCGCAGCCCCAGCAAAGCGACTGCGGTCACAGCATAAGCTACTGCGTAGTAACCATCTCGCGCAATGCTCGGCATAGCGTGTGTCAGCGCAAGCGGCAAGAGTAGCCACATCACCACACTAAAAGCGCGGTTATGCTCAGCAGTTAGCCACCAGCTCAAAACAGTATTCCACGCCAGTACCAACAGGGTAACCGCCAAAAAAAGACCCGGTTTATCGTATTTCCCGAGTAACGGCACGGCCACAGCCAAACCACTCAGTGTCGACCAGAGTGACCAGTTGTCGTGTACAATGAGCGGCACCATACATGCTGCCGCAGCACTCGCGAACACTACGAGTAGTGCAGGCGAAGTAAAGAATGCAAGGATTAGGGTAAACACCATAATAACGACGTACATCGCCTGGAACCCAAGCCGCCAACTATTACTGTCCCGAGTACTGTTACGAACCCAATAGAACACTGCCAGCTGTATGACGGCAAGCATAAGCAGTAGTAGCACTACGAGCTGCGATGGCTCAGCGACGTCAATAACTCGGTACCCAAGTACTAATGCTGCCACACCAAGTGCACCAATGGCCACTTGATACGCTCCGCTGCGTGATTGCCGCAGCCAAACTACACTCCCAGCAAGCGCCAAGCCAAGTGCGGTTGCGAGCATGGATTTCGGCGATTCAGCGGCGAGCAGCACCGCAAAAACGAGGCTGGCAAGCGTGATACTAGCGCCGTTTTGAACGGCCTGCCCTTTCTGTACCAGCACCCACACTAATTGCGGCACAGACAAAATTACCAATGCTAGCGCCGCGTGCGGCAAAGAGCGTTCGACACCATAAACAAATAGTGCAATCGCCGCCAGAAACAGTACTTGGGTCGCCACTAAACCATTGAGTCGAGTTTCGTCGCTCGAACGCCATGCCAGAACTCCGTAATAGAAGCTTGCCAGTAGCAATGAGACGCCCAGCTGCGCCGTACCGTGGCCAGGCACCAGCGCGAATGCCACCAAAAGCGACAGTGGCAGGAGCACGCTAGCGCTCACGGTTGATGGCCGGTCATACTCTGGTTTGCCACGTCGGATAAGCTGCTCTGCTTGGACTAATAGACCGACCGTGGCCAGCCCCCAGCCAAAGTAGTAGACTGGCGCGTGCATAATAGCCACGGCCGACTCAAACAGTGACACAAACGTGCCGATGAGCACGTACTCGAGCAATGGGTTTTTGAGCACCCATAGCGCGTGGCTATAGACCGCCAAACAGATGAGTGACGTAACGAGCCAGACAGCACGGCCTGCATCGTGGAAGACATAGCTATACGCCGCCAAACCAACTAATGGCACGAGGACGATGCCGATGCCGATAAAGGTTAGTGATGCTTGTTTCAGTTTTGGCTTGCTATACCACAGCCAAAAACCTCCGCAGTACAGCATGGCTGCAACTATGGCTGTTATAAAGGTCCGTACACCACCACTAGCGCCACCAAATGCCACAAAAAGCCCCGCAGCCGCAACCAGCAGGAATGCGCCAAAGTAAAGCAAAATTGTGGCATTGTCGACAGGGGCGTATGTCTGGGCTAGTGGAGCGTAGGCAGGTGCGGTAATAGTTTGGTCTGAAGTAGTTGCCGCAGTAGCTGTGGTGGCTGGCTGCGGCACTTCGGAGGGCAGCGGTATAGCAATCGACGCCACTTCAATGGGCACACTCGGGAGCGGCATGCCTTGTTGTTTTAGGTCTGCCAGCATGCGCAGTACCCCCGCTTTTTCGCTGTCATTTTTGGCTACGTGGTAGTAGCCCGCAACAAAATCGACCCATTGCTGGTTCAGCTGATACATTTTTGATTTGACGGCCGTGGTTTCGGCCGGGTTGCGGCCAAGCGACCATATAAGTGCAATACTAAGCCCCACGATTATGAGAAATGTCATGTCAAACTCTCCTTATGCTCAACTATAGCGCACGGCCCCTGCAAGCACAAACGTAATAAATCCGAACCCAACACTCCTAACGGGTTCTTACGGGAAGGGCGAACCCTCCCCAGTATCTGCATCGGAATGAATCAGATACAGATACTCCCTAACTCTAAAGCTCGGCTTTCGCCTCATTCGCCATTGCGCTCATGAACAGTGGTGGCTATATCGGGTTGGATTAATGAGGATGCTCCATGGTGGTGCAACCTGCTAGACTGATGCTATGGCACGATTACAAAGTCTGCGTAAGCTACGCGATGCCCTGCCCGACCCACCACAGATTACCTTTGCCGGGCACCTTGCTGCACTTGGCAAACTGCTCGCACACCGTTACTTTAAGCGTATTCACCGGTTCTCTGGCACGCCTGAGCAAATCTGCGAGCAGATTTTAGAACAACTGTGGACGCGCACGTTCTACCTGACCAGTCTTGGCCACTACACATACCTGTGGATACGCGATTTTGGTACGGTCACCGCAGCACTCATCGAGCTTGGGCGCCGAGACCACGTACACACGACGCTCCGCTGGGCCTTACGACATTACCGAAGACATGGTCGCGTTACACTGTGCATCGACAGCCTTGGTCAAACATTCAACATCCCCGAGCAATCAATCGACGCGCTGCCCTGGCTTCTGCATGCCATTGTGGTGAGTGAGTATCATCTGAGTGAACCCGAACGAGAATATCTCGAGCTCCAATTGTATGACTACGCAAAAACGTACCTGGACAGAGATGGTATGCTCCACGAAGGCCACTACGCCGAGCTACGCGACGGTGTCTTGTACCACCAAAGTGCCTATGCGGTGACTATGGTAGCGCGCCTTGCGCAGTGTGCTCAGCACCTCGGTTTGCGTGGTTTCCGATTCTCTGCCAAGCAATACCGCGAGTTGTTACTCAACGAGTATTGGAACGGCCACTATTTTAATGCCGATGCGTATACGAGCGTTTTTAGCGCCGAATGCAATCTCTTTCCGTTTGTACTCGGCATCATCACCGACACGGCAATGGCCGAAAGTGTCCTGAACTACATCGAGAAAGAAGGACTCAACCGACCCTATCCCCTGCGGTACACCAACGACGCTGGCGCCTTTCGGCACCGCTGGTGGGCTCGCAGTGTTATGCGGAACTACGCCGACACAACCATTTGGACTTGGCACGGTGTGTTGTATCTGCAGTTGCTCAAACAGTACAACCACCCCGATTACCCCGCTCAACTTGCATCTTTCGAGAGTATGATTACGCGCTACGGCACCTTTCCCGAGCTGCTACGGCCCAATGGCACACGGTACAAAACTCTCGTCTATAAAAGTGATGAGGGTATGCTGTGGTGCGCACTCTACCTGCAGTTGATTAAAAACTAACAGCCTTTGTGGGCAAAAAGTGCTAGACTGCCACTATCATGCAGGATTTAGCTCGGCGCATCCAGGTTATTTACCTTTCTCTACTGTTTGGTAATACGCTTGCGGCATCGCTCATTTGGGGGCTCAACACACTGTTTTTGCTCGATGCAGGTCTGAGTAACTTTCAGGCTTTTGCGGCTAACGCATTTTTCACGCTGGGTATGGTGCTGTTTGAAGTACCGACTGGTGTTGTAGCAGACTCGTGGAGTCGGCGTGCTTCGTACTTACTTGGTACCCTCACGCTATCGGCGACCACAATGGCATATTTCTTTATGTGGCAGTATCACGCACCGTTCATTGGCTGGGCGATAGCGTCGCTCGGTATTGGGCTTGGTTTTAGCTTTTTTTCTGGTGCGGTTGAGGCTTGGCTGGTTGATGCACTGGCGTTTGCTGGCTACAAGGGCAAGCTCGAGAGTGTGTTTGGGCGTGGGCAAGTCGTTTCGGGCATCGCGATGCTCGTCGGTTCGCTCGGCGGCGGTCTTATCGCACAAGCGACCACCATTGGCGGTCCATTCATCGCTCGTTCTGGCATACTTGTTTTACTATTCATAGCGGCGGCTGTGTACATGAAAGATTGGGGTTTTGCACCAGAAAAACACCCCCGTATTTTCATTGCCGTGCGCAAAATCCTCAGTGCTTCAGTTAAATTTGGGCTCAAAAATCCACCCGTACGCTGGATGATGATTGCTAGTATTTTCACCGCCAGCGTCGGTTTTTACGCGTTTTATGCTTTGCAGCCATATCTGCTTAAGCTATATGGCAACAAAACTGCCTATTGGGTTGCCGGCATGGCGGCGGCACTCGTGGCGGGCTCACAGATACTAGGGGGTCTGTTGGCGCCAAAGATTGCAGCACTATCACACCGACGTACGACGACTATCATGGGCATGATTGCTGTGTCGTGCTTTGTTCTCGTGCTTTTTGGGTTCGTACACAATTTCTATCTGGCGCTTGCACTCGTCAGTGTGTGGGGGATGACATTTGC
>CAYZFT010000011.1:0-11585 GCA_964477925.1 uncultured Candidatus Saccharibacteria bacterium | reverse complement strand
TACACAATTTCTATCTGGCGCTTGCACTCGTCAGTGTGTGGGGGATGACATTTGCCGCCGTTATGCCCGTGCGCCAAGCCTATATGAACGGCATGATTCCCTCAAAGCAGCGCGCAACCGTGTTGTCGTTTGATTCGCTCATGGGCAACAGTGGCGGAGTGGTGATACAACCAGTCCTCGGTAAGGCTGCTGACGCATACAGCTACGGTACATCACTGTTGATGGGAGGCCTCATTCAACTGCTCGCCCTCCCCTTCATGCTCACAAGCCGTCGCCGCAATGCCGACGCCGACATCCGAGCCGACTAACCTGTTAACCTCAGCTCGAGATAATAACCACTGTAGTCACGTCTTTTAGTCGTAAGCAAGCGGTAGCGATGCCTTTAGGGGTAGGGAAGCTATTCTCGAATTTATTTCGATAATAGGCTGGGAAGGGCAAGCCCTTCCCTTAAGTACTCGACATACAATGTCGAGTACGGCATTAGCGTGCTAGACTACTGACATGAAACAGACAGATACATGGTATGAAGGCATCGTGGTATCAGGGAGTCAATTGGGCCGAACACTCGGGTTCCCGACCGCTAATCTTGACCCCACCCTACTCACTCACATAACCCGTGAGGGTGTCTATGCAACGAATGTCCGCATAGAAGGCCAGGCATATACAGGCGCACTCTATATCGGACCACGCCTCGTACTCGATGAGACTAGGCGCGTGCTCGAGATATTTGTGCTAGATTTTGACGGCGATCTCTACGGCAAAACGCTAGATTTTCAGCTCGGCACTTTTGTACGAGGGCCAATGGATTTTGACTCATTTGACAAACTAATCGTGCAACTCGAAGCCGATGTTGCGGCTATTCGCGCGGACGTGTCGTAGCGACACGGTCACGCGTATCTTTGGTAATGAGATAGGTTGTCGCTGTGAGTAGCACTGCCCCAATTGCTTGTGTCAGGGTCAAACCCTGGTGCAGCCACAGCCAGCCAATGATGACTGACGAAAGTGGCCATGCAAGCTCTAAGATGGCAGCACGAGATGCGGCAACACGCTGTAGCCCGTAGTAGTAAATGATGAGAGCCACAAGACCGGTCGAAAAGGTAATCGCGAGCAGATAGCCCCATTGAGTCCCCGTCATTGTACCGAGCGTGTTGGCTTTGCCCGAAAACAGCAGTATGATGAGCGCAAACAATGGTGCCAGACCAAACCGGGCGGCCGTGACGTGCAGTGATGATGTCCCCTGCAATGCATATTTCGAGAATGCTGTGCCAACACCCCAACAAGCAGCAGCGCCAACTGCAAATAGTGCTGCGACAAGCGTGCCCTTGCCAGTCGAGAGATTAACAGAGAGCGACGGAAATGCTGTCATATATGCACCAAGCAAGGCTACACCCGCTAGCACTACGAATCGTTTGTTTAATTTTTCGTGCAACAATATCGCCGCTGTTGTGATGGCAAACACAGGGTTGAGCTGCTGCAGCAACACAACAACCGAAAACGGCATGTACTGAACCTGGCCAAGTGCCGCGGTGTAAAAGATAGTACCAAGCGCACCCGACATCAGGGCAACGGCCGTGATTGCAAGCCATTGCTTGCGAGTTAGTTCGCGGAATTTGCCAAGTGACGTCAGCAAAAACGGCACCAGTATGGCAAAGCCTAGTGCATGCTCCCAAAACACAACTGTTGCCGGCGGCAGGCTGTACAGGTGCGTCCGTAGCAGCCCATCAACACTCCAAAGCAGCGCCGCTAGCACAACGGCCAGCGACCCCATGTGTATGTATTTTTTCATTATAGTATCCCTTTCTGTTTGCTCCCTTAAAAGCAAACACTCACCTTGCGGCAAGTCCCGACTGTACGGTCGGCCCATGATTTGCACATGATCATCCGCTATAACAGCGGTCGACGGCTTTGCCTTGGTGGTAAAACCAATGCTTACGTCCGATTGGCGAATTGCACGCCACCCTAGAATTAAATTGTATTGCCAAACCATAGTACCACACCTCGACCCACATAATCTGGGCGCCGGTCGCATAGTTTTATAAGGGGTTCTTCGTTGGGGTCGAGAACCACACCATACTCGGCAAGTCGGGGTTTCGATAGAAAAGCAAGCGGAGGTCGTTCTGGACACCTGCGACTTATGAACCGCCCGCAAACTACTCTAACGTTGTACTATTTAGTACGGCAATCACCTACACCCCGTCACTTGACAAGCACTATTTTGACATGCTATGCTGCGGTTTAGATACTACAAACTAAAACGTAAAACTAAAAGAAAAGGTCACTCAAAATGTTTCGTCAAGCCACTACCTTGTCGTCGAGCAGAAAATATAATCGTTTTGCACTGTTTGCTGGCATAGCCACATTCTCATTAGCTCTCATATTGACCTTCGCACATGTACGGAACGTTGGTGCTACCGGTACAACATTCACTTTTGGTGCAGTTGGTGACCAAGGCGGGAATAGCAATGCCGTTGGGGTTTTGCGTGCAATCGGTGCCTCTCAGCTCGATTTTTTCCAGAGTCTCGGCGACCTCAGCTATGGCAGTGATGCTGCCGTACCTGCGTGGTGTCAGTTAGTAAAAGATGAGATAAATGTCGGGGCGGGGCTTACGGCAGGTAATGCCTACGGCGAAAACTTCCCCTTCATGCTCGCGACCGGCAACCACGAAACCAATCAGCAGTCAAACGGCAGCGACATAGACACATTTACGCAGTGTTTGCCAAATAAGTTTGCAAGTCAATCAACAACTTCACCAAACGTTGGATCTGGCACGGATAATTACGCCAAAGAGTATTTCTATGATTACCCAGCCGTCGCGCCGCTTATGCGTATGATTGTGGCAAGTCCAGCGATTCAGCTGAACTCAAATGGTACCTATACCTATACGGCCGGTAATGCCCACTACCAATGGCTATCTGACGCTATCGATTCAGCGCGCGCCGCGGGAATCAAATGGGTAGTCGTCGCAAACCACAAACAGTACATTACTGCTGGCTCAAAGAGTGATGAGATTGGCAGTGACTATTTTAACCTTCTGGTCAGCAAAAAAGTTGACCTCATCTTGCAAGGACACGACCATAGTTACCAACGCAGTAAACAGCTCGCAATAGGCACCGGTTGCGCCACAGTGCCTAAAAGCACGACCAACGCCAGCTGTATCGTCGACGATGGAGCAGATAACGCCTACACTAAAGATGCTGGCACAGTACTTCTCATATCGGCCGTTGGCGGAGATAATGATTACAATGTGAGCGCTGGAGATAGCGAAGCAGGCTACTTTGCCAAGACTATGGGATTAAACAGCTCCAATAACACCTACGGGTTCACTAAATTCAATGTTTCTGACACATCAATCAGCGCCACATTTGTACCTGGGGTTGGCATCGACAACGGCTTCACCGACAGTTTTACTATTAGCACCGCTGCCCAATCGGGTGGTAGCGATACGACCGCGCCGACTGTCAGCCTCACCGCACCCGCTGCAGGTGCCACACTAAACGCTACCGCTAGCCTTACGGCAACTGCCTCTGATGCAGTGGGAGTCACCAAAGTAGAATTTTATGCTGGTACGACCAAGCTCGGCGAAGACACTACGGCGCCTTACGCATACGATTGGGATACGACTGCCGTAACCAATGGTGCCTACTCACTCACCGCCAAGGCATACGATGCTGCTGATAATGTAAGCCAGAGTAGCGCCGTCGCAGTTACCGTTACAAATGATACACCGGCAACATTTACTGTCACAAACAAAGATGGCGTGACGCAAAGTTCGGTCAAGCTCAGTGGCACCTGTACCACAAGCACCGCTGGATCTGCCGCAACAACACCAACTCAGTTCGCAGACAAAACGGTTCTAACAGCTGTTGATTTCACCGCGGGCTGTAGTGTCGCGGGGGGCTCTGCTCAAGTAGCCATTGATTTGGGCAAGCAGTACACGCCAGGCAATCTTAAGGTCTACAAAGATCAAAGCGACAAAACCATCAAAGACATTACGGCAGATGCAACCATCGAAAACCGCACAGTGGGCAGCAAGACAACCACGTTTGTCATCTATACGGTCAAAGACGGCGCAGCTGGAGACACCGACGGAGCAGCCAATAGTAGTATCGATGACCCCGTGTATGTCCTCGACGCATCAACGACAACGTCAAATACGCCTACTACACTGGCGAAAACTGGCTTCAAGCTAGTCGGCTTAGTTTCTATCGTTTCTCTGCTTATCGCCATAGCGACGGAAACAACTAACCGCGACAAGCGATTCTACTCAATCTTCAGGCGCTAGACTGTCAAAACAAAAACAGAGTGGTCGTCATTGACCACTCTGTTTGTAATTGTCGTCACCCTAGACCGACCGATTCAGCTCGGCCGCAGAGACCGCATCAGTACCGCGCCAAACATACGCTTAGACGAGTAATCGCAGACAGTTTGGAAACATCTTGTACCTATAATCCAAAACTTTTGCATTGAATACAAACCAGTTCACGCGCTCTCGAATCTGTCTGACACTCTTGGCCAGTTTGGCAGGGATGCAGGCTACCAGCGCAGGTCAGTAAACCCTATCAATCGAAACTATGAGTATTGTTGGTTATTGCGATTAAGATACGCCTTGGCAACGAGGGCAATTACGACGACACTTATGAGTGAGGCCACGATGGCAATTGTCACCTGAACTGCTGAGGCGTGTGACTCACCACTTACGTCAAGCACATAGACTGGGTCCATAACACTCCCGTCCTCTGTTCCGTCAATATCGTCAGTACTCCCATCTTTGACTGTATAGATGACAAACGTAGTAGTCTGCTCGCCCACAGTGCGGTTTTCAATAGTCGTACGTATAGTGATGTCCTCGGCGCTTCCGCTACTCTGGTCTTTAAATACCTTAAGGTCATCAGCATTTTCATACTTCTTGCCTAGATTGATGCTAACCTCTGCCGTTCCGCCTTTGTCAGTACATTTTGCGGAGAACCCAATGCTCGCGACAATGGTCCTGTCACTAAGACTGCTGGGCACCTCAGCTTGCTGGCCACTGACATTCTCGGAACAATTGCCTGCAACCGCCACTGAGCTCTCGGTTGTTTTATCTGAGTTCGGCACTGTAAATGTTGCCGCAGTCGACGTGTGAGTATTGGTAATTGAGACGGGAACTTCGGTGCTATAAGCAGTGACACCGCTAGTATCAACCGCTTTTGCTTGTATCATATAGTTACCGTTTGGCTGCTGCGCAGTGTTGAAATCGTAGCGATATGTACCGCCCGTAGCGCTCTGCACCGCGCCGACTAACATGTCATCAGCGTAAAACTCAACTTTTTGTACATTAGTCATGTCACCCACTGTCGCCTCGAGTGTCGTCGTGCCACTTATAACAGTGTCGTCGAGGGGCTTTGTGAGCGTAATAGTTGGTTGAGGTTTGGTAGTGACTGTTTGCGGTGTACTGGTGGTAGCTTGCGTAGTTGTGGTTGCCGGCGTCGGCTTGACTGTCGTAGTAGGCGTAGTTGTAGGCGTTGGGGTTGGAGTGATGGGCGTTGGCGACGTTGTTGGGGCCGGGGTTGGAGTGATGGGCGTAACTACTGGGACAGGAATAGTTGGGCTAGCACTGCCTGGAGCCGTTATCGAGAAGGTATCGCTCATAGCATTGCCCGCTGCTCGTACATATGAGCCTGAAATTGCGTTGCTCGTAACTGTGTAGCGTGTGAATCCGTGCGTTTCGGCATTTTGAAACACCATTTTTTCGAAAAATGATGCATTGGCGGGGGTTTCTTGGGCGTACATATTCTTGCCGCCTGTCGCCCCAATCACAAGTACCGAACCCAAACCTTTGGTGTACTTACCGTCAGATGTGGTATCGCTCACGCATGCCGCCTTATACGATTTGGAAACGACTTGTGTACAGCCAGAGCTCAACGCCAACTGCTTGCTCCGCTGATAGGTGTGATCATGACCTTCGAGTATAAGGTCAACCTTTTCGCTTACCAGCATATTGAAATACGCCGCACTCAAATCTGCCGGGTGGTGAGCGGCAGTAAGGTACGTCTTGTGGTTCACAGCGATAACCCACTTAATATTTTTTGCCCGTGCGTCTTTGATGGCCGCCTGAGTCCACGCAACTGATGTGTTAATACCCGATATGCCTGGGCTTGCTAGCACAAACCGCGCGATTGGGTTTGTGGCCGGGTAATCAAAGTAGTACTGTTTGCCGTACTGACCTGTGATGCTGAGCTTATTTGGCATACAGGCAACATACGCATCAATGCTGTTATTAGTATTGTCATGGTTACCAGAAACAATCTCAAAGGGGAATGAATCACCCAGCCCCATATTAGACTTAGCAAATTTGCACCAGCCCGCTTCGTCTCCTTTGCCGCCACCATTAATCAAGTCGCCTGTGGTCACAAAAAAGTTAAGCTTTGGGTTTGATGCACCAATCGCCTTAAAATTTGCGGCAGCTTCAGAGCTCGTGCCAAAATCGCCGGCAGCGCCAAATGTAAACGAAACATTGTCTGTCGTCGCGGCATTAGAGCGCCGCAACTGAGAAGCTACCGAGGCAAAGGCCACAACAAATATTACCGCTACCAGCGCAGAGATTAAGCGCACTAGATGGGGGTTTCTCGTGGCAGTTTTCGTTAGCGAACGTATAGTTTCAGATATTTGCTTCATCGTATTTTCTGCGGCTTACGCAGTATCTACCACAATGGTACACGCCGCTCCTCGAGTGGTCAATAACATAAGTACGATATGCCTATTGTCTCACTTGGGCCGCGGTGCATAACCCAGATGAGCTACGATGACGGCGTTTTTGAAACTTTGATAGGTTACGGGGCTACCAGGAAATTCGTATCCAACAGGGTGAGTGGGCATCGTAGTGTAATTGTTGCCATCGGCACGGCGGAGGATTTCACGCGAGAGTAGTAGCCCCATATAGCCACCCTTCTCGATATCGTCAAAATACCGCGTCTGGCTAACGTGACAGGCAAAAAGTTGGCGTTTTTGCAGCGCGTCATCTATGCCGAGAGTAAGCTCGTAGTCCGCGGCCTCACCTCTGGCGAAACTGTTCCATTTTCGTCTGGCTGGGAAATCATGGTATGCCGGAAACGCCCAAAAGTCTGTGCTAAGTTTTTGTGCCACCTGCCAGGCGCAGAAACTCACGAGGTCATGACCATCGTGGCCACCTTCGTAGTCGTGGCCAACAATCACGTCTGGCGCAAATGCTTCGACCGCTTCAAATATTGCGCACGCCGCATCATGTGCGCGAGCCATTAATTGGCGCTCGGAGATGCCCAACATTTTCACACTTTCAGCTTTCACCCCAATGGTTTCATGCGCTCGTGCAAGCTCACCCAAACGCTGTCGCCCAATTGCCTCACCTGCATAGTCACCAGTCGTGACATACAACAATCGCACTTCTTTGTCTGCGCGTAGCAGATTGCGAATGGTGATACACGAATAAATCTCATCGTCTGGGTGCGCAAACACAAAAAGGTATCTTTGGTACTCAGTAAAGTTTTTCATAAAACTACCGTACCACCCCTGCCCATATTTTGATAGTCGGTGCAACGACTACACCTTAGCGGGTGGCCTTCGCACAATCTGCGCAAACCATGCAACACTCACCGTCCACAAAGCCAACAGCACCCCAGCGATAAGCCACCAGTAAGGTACCGCGCCCACCACAAGATTGGCAAAAGGCGTCATCGCCCCACATTCATCCTTGCTGATGGGCTCATCAATCGAAATGCACGCAGCCACAAGCCTGATGAAAAGTGGGAAAAGTATAACGGAACTCGCCGTCAGATAGTGCGTGAACACCATGAGTTTCGGTGGCTTCAAGCCATGTACCTCGGCCCGATACGACTGTATGACGCCGTAAATAATCACCGCGCCAAGCGCAAACAAAGCCAACTGCACGACAACCAGCGTGCCACTATTGGTATTGAAGAGCAACCGCCCGCCCGACACGATCAGCCCAAACCCAATAAAAAGATTAACGGCATACACCACAAGATTCAACGTCGTCCTAACAGTCAATCGCCCCATGCCACCATTCTACCAAACAGTCTTCGTTTTTTAAGCCCAAACACCATGCGCAATTTCTAGTTTTCGGGAAAAAGTATTTTCTAACTTTTATCGGGGTGCTTTAAGAATATGCGAGTGAATCGCATTCGAAAGCGGTTCAGCTTGCGGGTATTTACTTTAAGTAAAATCTAGCTCTTGGTTGATACGTTATTGAGCGATTTTGTTAGCAACTCAAATTGTCTGCTGTCAATCGTTAGGTTCTGAGGCCGTACTAACGATACGAGAGCTGCTAAGGTTGCTATCACGGAAACAATCAAAGCCCATGTCGAAAAGTTTTTGGCTTGCTGAGCATTCTTGCGCGCTTCAAACAACTCTTCCATTTCAACGAGATTGAAGTATGCACTCGAAAGCATATCAAATTCATTATCAGGAGACCCTATGTAGCCATCGCGGTATAATTGGGTCTCACCTATGTTGCCCTGGTCGTAACCGGGGATTACAATCGACATAAACACTTTCTTGACTAAACGATTATCATCAAAGCCATTTTCTCTCATGTAGTCGGAGAATGAACTAATTGTGATTTTCTCTGAATCTAGTAGTTTTTGTTTAGCATATTTAAAGCCGAGAATGTAAGGATCATGCTTTTCAGCGCCTTCAGCCCCAGATAAGATTATTTTAAATTTTGGCATTATCAATCCTATTTAATAAGAGCGGGGGCGCATTTCTGCGCCCCGTTGGGTTATTTTTCGTCGACGACTTCGCCTTCTATGGGCGCGTCGCCTTTGTCGTCTTTTTTGTCAGATTTTTTCTCTTCGCCTTCGGCGGGAGCATCCTTTTGCGCTTGCTCGTACATCTTGGCCCCGATGGGCATCAAGACTTCGCTTAGCTCTTTGGCGGCTGCTTCAAGCGTATCTTTGTCAGCTTTATCGTCAGCGACAACTTTTTTAGCTTTTTCGACGGCTTCATCGATAGCTTTTTTGTCGTCGTCAGAGATTTTTTCTTCGTCTTTGAGCTTTTCGGCTTGGTACACAGCACCGTCAAGTTGGTTGCGAGCCTCAACGGCTTCTTTGCGTGCCTTATCTTCATCGGCATGTGCTTCGGCTTCTTTCGCCATCTTCTCGACCTCAGTTTTGTCGAGGCTGCCACTACCCTGTATTGTGATGTTCTGTTCTTTGCCACTGCCCTTGTCTTTGGCGGTAACGTTCAAAATGCCGTTGGCGTCAATGTTAAACGTGACTTCAATCTGCGGAATACCACGTGGCGCCGGTGGGATACCGTCGAGGATGAATCGGCCAAGGCTCTTATTGCCCTCAGCCATTTCGCGCTCACCCTGCAAAACGTGGACTTCAACCTGTGGCTGTTTGTCAGCTGCAGTGCTAAACACTTCACTTTTGCTGGTTGGAATGGTCGTATTGCGGTCAATCAGACGTGTCATGACGCCGCCCATCGTCTCGATACCGAGCGATAGTGGGGTCACGTCGAGTAGCAAAACGTCTTTGACATCGCCTTGCAGCACGCCGCCCTGTATAGCTGCGCCGACGGCGACGACTTCGTCTGGGTTCACACCCTTCATTGGGTCTTTACCAAAGATTTTCTTGACCTTTTCGACAACGGCTGGCATGCGGGTCATACCACCGACAAGCACGATATTGTCGATGTCTTTTGCCGTCAGCTTGGCATCTTTGAGCGCCTTTTCGCACGGTGCGGCCGTCTTATCGATGAGGTCGGCAACGAGGCTCTCAAGCTTTGCTCGGGTCAGTTTGTGCTCAAAGTGCTTGGGACCATCGGCATCGGCGGTTAGGAATGGCAAGTTGACGTCGACTTCTTGAGATGACGAAAGCTCAATCTTGGCTTTCTCGGCTTCGTCGCGCAGGCGCTGCATAGCGCTGTTGTCACCGGTAACATCGACGCCGGTTTCTTTTTTGAATTCATCGACAAAGTAATTGACGATAACACGATCGAAGTCAGCACCACCAAGGTGCGTGTCGCCGTTGGTTGACTTCACTTCAAACACGCCGTCACCGAGCTCAAGTACGGAAACATCGAACGTACCACCACCAAGGTCGTAGACTACGATTTTTTCATCGGTTTTGCCCTTGTCGAGACCGTATGCTAGGGCAGCTGCGGTTGGCTCGTTAATAATACGCTTGACCTCAAGCCCGGCAATTTTGCCTGCGTCTTTGGTCGCGTGGCGTTGGCTGTCATCGAAATAGGCTGGCACGGTGATGACGGCTTCGTTGACCTTTTCGCCCAAGAAAGCTTCGGCATCGGCCTTGAGCTTGCTCAGAATCATAGCGCTAATCTCTTCTGGGCTGTACTCTTTGTCGCCCATCTTGACCTTGACGCTGTTGCCACTCTTGATAATCTCGTAGCCCATGAGCTTGAGGTCGCGCTGGACTTCTTTGTCATTAAAATTGCGGCCAATGAGGCGCTTTACTTCATAAATAGTCTTGCGAGGGTTTGTCACCTGCTGGCGGCGAGCAACTTGACCAACCAAGCGTTCGCCACCCTTGCTGAGTGCTACGACCGATGGCGTGGTGCGATTGCCTTCACTGTTAGCGATAATCTCTGGCTTGCCCGACTGCATAACAGCCATGGCGCTGTTGGTTGTACCGAGGTCGATACCGATAATTTTACTCATAATTGTTATATCCTTTCGTTAGCAGTTACCTACTTAGAGTGCTAGTGTACTTCTCATACTACAAAATTAGCACTCACATGTCAAGAGTGCTAATCATGTTCATCCACTACGCTCTTAGGCATATGCCTAAATCATGATTGTCTGTCTGTCATTTCGACCAATCCGCTGTACGGCGAAATAGAAACCGTCTCAATCTTAAGCGGGCCTTAAGCTTCGCTCAAGATGATAACGTACGGGTCTATTCAGATTTTGTGCGGTTACTATTTGACCAACCCTAAAGTAAATTTCACTCCTGACCAGATGGTCGGACCTGCCCCCTCGTAAACTAGGAGTACCTACGCACTGCACAAGGAACTCGCCAAGAATATCCGGATGAGTTTCAACTACTTGCCTGAGGGTCTCGCTGTCAGACATATGACCAAGTGCCCATCGGTCGACCTCCCTCGCGAGCTCTGATGGCGCAGTGCCAAGGGCTAATAAATTTCGAGCCACGACTAGCCTTTCACGCGGACCATGGCGTGGCGGATTACTTCGTCGCCAAGTATATAGCCCGATTGTAGCTCTTCACTAACGATTTCTTCGCTGTCCAGCGAATCACCGTCGCCTTCTTCCATGCTGATGGCTTCGTGCAAGTGGGGGTTGAAGTGCTCGCCGACAGTCTTGATGCGCTCAACACCCATGTCGGCAAGTGTTTTCTCAAACAGGTCGACGATTTTCTTGACACCTTTTATGTATTCCTCGAGCTGAGCTGCATAATTTTCGAGGCTCGAGTCGCGAGGCTCGAGTCGCGATTTTTCGGGGGCGTGTTTGAGGGCTCGTTCGAGATTGTCAATAACGGGCAGCAAGTCTTTGACCACATGTGCTTTCACGGTTGTTCGCAGTGATGCCATTTGCTCGTCGTGGCGGCGTCGTATATTCGTGGCATCGGCTC
>CAYZFT010000010.1:0-24310 GCA_964477925.1 uncultured Candidatus Saccharibacteria bacterium | reverse complement strand
AGTAATCTTTCGATACTTAAGACAATTGACTGAGAGACTGACCCGTACAGCACTAGCTTGTTTGATTAACTTCCAATTTAATACGCGAGTAAGCATTGTTGGTTGAATTACCGTCTATGAATATTGGGTTGTACTTCTTAGCTTCATCTATCAAAAAGCTCTGCCATCTCATAAAACCTTTCCGCTGGTTTTCAGTTCTCCCAAAAGGATTGCTCCTCTGAGGACTTGCCAGATTTTTCAGTAGTTGCTCCTGAGTAACGCGAATAATTATCAGTTTTTCAAAGAGACTATAACAATCAGTTATATTTTCAGCGGAACCACAAATTATTGCATTCGGGTTTTCATTCAAGAATTCCTCGAGTCTATCAACTTTCCAATACCAACCGTATGTTTCATACCAGTCGTCTTGACCAGTTTCAATATAGTCTGTGACGAGCCCAAGAACCTTTCCAGTTTTGAATTCTCACCACTCACACAATCCATTAATTTCATCGGCATCAAAAAATAACTCATCGTTATGGGCTGCCGCATATTCAACCAGTGTGGTCTTGCCAGAACCAGGAGTGCCAGTAACTACTATACTCATGGCCATATTGTAGCAAAGACCAACGACAAGCCCCTGGCCCGTAAAATCTCACCCCAATTGCAACTTTACCTTCACTTTCGCTAATTCCAGTCTTGCAATTCTCACCTTTGACATTTTCTTTGATAAGTCGCGTCTTCAGGTCACGTCCTAAACCAGGCCAAGATAAAAGCCGCACATTTCCCGTGCGGCTTTTATCTTGGAGGGTCAGGTGGGACTTGAACCCACGACATTCTGCTTAAGAGGCAGACGCTCTAACCAGCTGAGCTACTGACCCACAGGGTAACGGGGTAGATTGTAGCAAAACACCCCTGTATATGCAAGATTATTTGTGCTCAACCCTTATAATAAACATTGCACACCCATACTATTTAGTGTTACTTTCTGCTACAATCAATCTGTTCTGTGCGCGCCCGTAGCTCAGTGGATTAGAGTACTTGGCTTCGAACCAAGTGGTCGCAAGTTCGAATCTTGCCGGGCGTACCATGTGAAATGCTCACCGAAAGGTGGGCATTTTGCGTGGTATCTCCGAGAGATTGAACTTGCGATCTGGTGCCAAAGGCGACAGTAGCCTTCGAATCTTGTCAGATATCGCTAAAAGATTAACTATAGTGATTCTTTACACGCCCAAGTTGAATAGCATCGAGATGATTTCAACTACTAGCATGAGAGCCCAAAAAGCCCCAAGGAGCAGCGCCGGGATTAGGCCGACCCATAATACCCATGATCGTTCGCCCTTACGATATGCGACCATACCAGCAATCAGTGCAGCAGCCGTGAGTAAAATCCCCGTAATGCCGATGCTTGGGCCGAATTCTGTTGCCGCCATTCGGTTACTCAGATAGGAGAAAGCAGCCAACGCCGGCATTTCAAGCGCGACTAGCAGGCCAAGCACCATGGCCAACCAAGCAACCCATGTTTTTGGCTTGTTTTTAGTCATTTCAAACTTTTTCATACACTCCCCTTCTTTATGCCATCTTTAGCATACATCTATTGTCCGTCTTAAATAATAATCTGTGTTACAAGAATATCCACCAAGCCAAATACGGAAGCGGAATAAAAATTCAACCAAGTTGACCGCTACGAAAGGTTAGTAATTGACCATGTCCCACATGGTGCTAAGGTGTGATGAGACGTAGCGGCTGGTGCGGGTGGGTAGCTCGATGAGTATGGCTGGCGTGCCGTAGGCTTCGCAAATCCATTCCTCATACTCGCCCGTTAGCTCGTAACCCATCGTTTCTTCGGCCGTGCCAATCATCGTCTTGTAGCCAACACTTGAAGCATAGCTACGCGCAATATCGGCCGAGGCACTGCAAGCGCTTGCGCCAACTAGGCTACCCTGAGCATGGTACGACACCTCGAGTCGTGGGCGTAACTGGCTCGTGAGGCCCATGAGTGCTTGCGTTTCTGGTTCTGAGCCCGCCAATGCACCACCACCGCCTGCCCGAAAACCATTGGCGCTATTTATGTCTGTTTTCCAGTTGGCGGTCGGGAAATTACGATCAATATTAACACCGCGAGCATTATCACGCGTATTAGCAGTTAGTCCATCGGGGTTTGCGCTCGGCACGACTACAACTTGCCGACCTGCGGGGATTTTATAAGCATTAGTGTCCAGGTGTGCAATCCAGTCATCAAGTATGTAACTGCCACTCGCTTCGGTGCCGTGGATGCCACCGGTGAAAAGTATGGTCGTGCTACCGCTGCCGTAATAGTAAGCAGTGATTGGCCGATTGTTGACCGAGTAGCCGATAACACTCGTGCTGCGACAATTAGTGCGAGACGTGTGTGACCAATCGTCTTTTGATGCCAGATTGTTCTCTCCCAAGATGCCTTTAGCCACACTGATGCTAAATGCTGCACAGCGCGCGGCACCACCCAGCACCACTCGCACCTCTTTGCCGCTATAAGACACCGTGCCCGTAACACCCTCGACGCGCACAAAACGTGCTATGTCCTGGTTACTAGCCAGTGCCTGGTCTAAGCTGATTCGTATATCGGCTGTAGACGAGACACCACTCGGGCCAATGTTGATGCCAGTGACTTTAGGACCGCCAGATGTCTTGAAGGTAAATTCGTGCGGTGCGGCTAGTATCGTCCCATCGGCTGACTCGGCAGAGCTGAGTGTTACCTTAAACATCTTCTCACGCGGCAAATCCCCCGCAAATATGAGCTCAACAACAGAGTCATGCGCCGCTACCTTAGCCTCGACTGGTTTTGCAGTGTCACCGTCAACTTCTACGATTTTGGCCTGCGCCGATGCAAGTGGCTTATCGACCGTAATGGTTAGCCCCTTGGGCACGGCGTAAACCGTCTCATCTGGCTGGATTGACTGCCCCGTGACCGTTACTGCTGGCAGCACCACAATGTGGCTTTTGGCGATTTTAACCGGCGATTCTGCGGCGAATGAGCGATTAAGCGAGAGCTCATAGTCTGAGCCCTGTGCCAGGCCAAGTTTGTCGAGCCCGCACAACAGCTCAGTACCAGAGAGCGCACATTTTTGGCGCTGCGCATTACTGCTAGCCAGATGGTACGCATAGACCGTGTCGGGCACGTCGAGCTTGAGCTTGAGTGGTTTTGCGATTGCAATCTTTGTCTCTTTTGGCACGCTTAGTAAGGCCGGTGCCTTTGGCACTCGTATTTGGTAGAGTGTCGCCAGTGGTAAGCCAAATGGTGAGTTGCGCTGGTACTGCACCCCCTGTTTTGGCGCACTTTTGGCGATAATACAACTTCGGGTCGACACAAGGTGTTTCTCACCAACGTGCAGACCGCCCTCGTGCGTAATCGAGAACGTGGCAGAGCTAGCCGAACGACGCAGTGACGGCAGTAGTACAATTTGCGAGTCGCAGGAGGTGCCGGCATAGCTAAAACTGATCGAGCGTGGAATCAAAATCGAGCCAAGCAGCCAAAAGCCAGCCAGGCCAACGCCGACGAAGACCCACTGTTTTTTGCTTAGTCGGCCCATGACGCCTATCACGAGTGTTTTGATTTTGGAGAACATCCATAAGCATTATAGCAAATTGTAGCAACAACGGATGTCGTGGTTTATACTATTTTTATGCACGATATCCAGAAGTTTAGCGCTGTACTTTTTACACTAGATGATAACCGGTTAGTTTTGCAACGACGCACTACAGACGCCCCATATGCTCCTGGCTTGCTCGGAGCATTTGGTGGCTGGGTGGAAGCAAACGAGACTGTTGACGCATCAATGCTCCGCGAAGTGGGCGAAGAAACATCGCTCGACATACCTATGCTCGAGCCAGTGCTAATAGCCGAATGCTTTGTAGATACGAGTGCAGACTTCCCTACACCACGCTATTTTTACATTTACAAAGTGCCCATTACAAACATGGATTTCGCCGTTTACGAAGGTGACCGCGCCGAAGCGTACACGATGGAAGAGTTGCGCGCACGAACCGACCTAAGCGGTGCACTTCGTCACACACTCGAAGCAGTACGCACGGTATGGGATGATGGCGAGAAATAACTACGAAAGCGAGAGCGTATGATTACCTGCACATTTGAAGATGGCAACCAAACTAGTTTGCGCCACGTCACCGTCGGCTGCTTGGTCTTGCGGGATGGCCACATTTTGCTCGCCAAACGGGCCGATGGTTTGCTCGAAGCAGGTAAATGGTGTCTGCTCGGCGGTTACGCAGAACGAGACGAAACAACAAAACAAACGGCTATACGCGAGACCATGGAAGAATCGGGTTGGTCGGTGCGCAACCTTCGCCTACTGCGCATAAACGACAACCCCAATCGACCAGGCGAAGACCGTCAGAACGTCGATTTTATCTATATGGCCGATGCCGTAAAAGAAGTCGGCGAAAAAGACTGGGAGAGCAAGGAGCTGCGCTGGTTCCCGCTCGATGCCCTACCGCCTTCTGAGGAAATTGCATTTGACCATGAGGATAGTATTGAGCTGTATAAAAAGTATTGCATAGAGCCATTTAGCCTGCCATTTGTTGACAAGTTATAAAGAGGCAATAATCTTGGATGACCCACAGTCAGCCTTCCTTCAGGAACCCCTGTCTGGCCAATTGCAGCGTCATTCTGAGCTTTAGTGAAGAATCTCCTAAAAGAAGATTCTTCGTTACGCTCAGGATGACCGAAAAAACCGGCTTAATACCAAATCCTATCGTTCAGATATGTGGCTGGGCGCCAGATAAACTTGGGTGTTATTAACCGACCGTAGTACAATAGGAGCACTATAAGCATAAACGCAAATTGATATTTTGAAACAACGTATTCTGCCACACATTGGCTGGCCACTGCTCATTATCCTCATCGGTACACCCCTAGTGCTCTGGGTGACTGCCGCACCACTGAGTGAACGATTCGGTTCACAGTACATGATGCTTTCGAGCCTTGGTCGTATCGCCGGTATCATAGCTATGGTCTTGTTTTGCGTCAATATTATTTTGACCGTTCGGCTCAATTGGGTTGAGAGCATCTTTGGCGGGCTAAACAAAATGTACTATGCACACCACGTTGTCGGTGGCGCATCACTTATCGTACTTTTGGCGCACCCACTCGTGCTTTCACTCCGTGCGATGGCAAAATCAAAGCGCGACGCAGCGCTGCAACTCATGCCATTTGTGAGTGACACCATGACCACTATCGGCATACTAAGCCTGTGGCTTTTTATCGCCCTGATGGTACTGACATTTTACGTAAAGCTGCCGTATAAAACATGGCTGCTAACGCACAAATATATGGGGGTGGTACTGGTCGGCATCGCCGTCCATATATTACTCGGCTCAAACGATATTCGCTCAAGCACCGCGCTAATGTATTACAGCATCGCCATATTGGGCACCGCCATCATTGCGTTTGTTGCGCGGACACTCTTGCCTCGTTTTACCGCTCGACGTTACACCTACCAACTTGCTGCCGCAAAACAAGTTGGGCCGAGAATGGTTGAGCTCACCTTGCAGCCAATGGGTAAGCACCTAAAGCCTCAGGCAGGCCAATTTATCTTTATGGCTATCGGCGGAGGCGGTGTCTCGAGTGAGTGGCATCCGTTTACCATTGCTAACTACAACCCTGACGATAGTTTTACCGTGATAGTAAAAGCCCTCGGCGAATACACGACAGCAGTCGTGCAGGTTGCGGCAGACCTAGTTGGCACAATCATTGGTGTCGAGGGAGCCTATGGACGGTTTAATTTTCAATCGTTTATCCGCAAGCGCCAAGTGTGGGTTGGTGGCGGCATTGGCATCACGCCATTCCTTAGCATGGCACAGCAGCTTCCACCTGATTACCAGGTCGACCTGTACTACTGCGTGCACACTGCAAGCGAGCTAGTCGAGTGGGAGGCATTAGCAAGCGCCGTGCAGTTCAACAATGGACGGTTGCGGCTTATACCATTCGCTTCTGAAACGTACGGCAAGATTACGGCAGCGCATATAAGTCAGTACTCTGGTGACCTATCGCAGGCTGATATACTATTATGTGGGCCGACGAGCATGATGCATGGGCTCTGTGACCAATTCATTGCCATGGGTATAAAACGAAGTCAACTGCACACTGAGGAGTTTGCAATCTCATGAAACTACGCACCGTAATCGCAATATGTCTTGTAGTGTATCTTGGTGCCAGCTCAATCATCACAGTTGGTGGGCTATTGGCGCAACCGGCCGCAAAAACTAAAATTGCAACCGTCAAGCAAACGACTACTGCCCCCATGCAATCGACGAGTAGTGATGTGCCCCTGGCCCCAGCGGGCTCCTCTGACGACCCAGCTCCGACCGAACCAATTTCTAATACAACAACCCAAACTAGTACAACGACAGCTCCAACAACTACCACTACAACCTCAACCCCCACCACCACCACGACTAAAACCGATACAACGCGCACACCGACGCCGACTCCTGTCATTACACCACCAACGCCAACACCCGCTCCGGCACCGACACCAACGCCAACACCCACCCCCACGCCGACACCGATTGCCTGTGGCAGTGCCGGGGGCATCTGTACGGCAGCCCAAGTAGCCGCGCACAACTCGCAGGCAAACTGTTGGCAGGTATATAACGGCGGCTACTATATTGTCACGAGCTACGTAGCAAAGCATCCGGGCGGCAAAAGTGTCTTCAATTCGAGCACTTGCGGCGTTGATATTACCGGTTATATGAACGGTACCCAAAGCACGGGTGGCAAAAAACGTAAACACTCAAGTGGTGCCTACCGAGACCTCGAGAGTTACTATGTCGGTAAGGTACAGGGCTAACGGGTGAAGCAAAAACAATCAGACATATCGGCCAGATATCTACGCACAGCTCCTATTGTGGTTTTTATCGTCTGCGCTCTAGCACTCGCCACTTTAACTGCGTTTCTCATTATCGGGCGTATAAATGCGTCAACAGTTTCGCTTGCAGTCGACCGACCAGTCCAATACAGCGGCGGTCAATACCCATTTGTGCCAGGGACAAACAGGCGGTATGCCATCGTAACGGTGCACGTGACAAACCACACCGCAAGTGTAATGCATTTCGCTCCAGTCATACAGACGCACCTCACCGACAGCAACGGCGAACGTTTTGACATGGCTCCTTCATTAGCTAAAAACCCCATTCGGGCTGGTGAAATCGCCCCTGGTGAAACGAGAAGTGGCCAGCTGTCATACAATGTGCCAAACAATACATCGGACCTAAAGTTTCATTTCGCACCAACCGACACCGCAAAAGAAATCATCGTGCGATTGTAATACTACGTAAACCCAGTTCGACATAAAAACTTGCACACCGTCTTACTCGTCGCCAGAAGCGTTGTGTCAGCAGCGCCTTCAGGGGCGACTGAAGTCGACTGTTATGCCGAACTCACATTACGTACGGTTTGCTGTGAGTTATTTTATTTACAACAGCGGTTCCTAGGAGTACTCTTAGCGTATAACTTACACGGAGGTAGTCATGACAAATAACACCAAACAAGATGATACAGCACCCGAGCTAAAAACCGAGCTAAAGTCAGAAGCAATCAGCTCTGTTAGCAAGCTTGAGGGTTGGCTCGAGGGAATCAACAAACAGCTACCACAAATTCCTAAGAAAGGACGGGATGTCATCGCTCAGCTCGCACCGTGGCTCGCGCTTGCCGGCGGCATACTCACACTACTCAGCAGCTGGTGGTTTTGGCGCGCTGGCCATGCCGTCAACCAGATTATCGATATATCTAACAATTGGTCGCGCATGTACGGCGGTCCTGCGATTGAAGCCACACCAAATCTCGGCTTCACTTGGTATTTTGCACTAGTATTGCTCGTTTTGCAGGCAGTGTTACTGCTTGCGGCATTCCCCAAACTCAAAGAGGGCAAAAAGACCGGCTGGGATTTGCTGTTTTACAATGCATTGCTCGCAGCATTCATTGGTATTGTCTACCTGTTTACGCCAGGTTATGGCTTTGGTGGTCTGTTTGGCTCATTTATTGGTACCGCGATTGGCTTGTACCTACTCTTTCAGGCGCGCGACCACTTCGCCAAAAAGTAACTTACTTTAAACTCATCAAATGAGCGTCCTGCCCTGGACGCTCATTTTTTCTTATGCTGCTAAAGCCTGTTTATTTCTTTGCAATTTTGACATTTATCTTCTTTGGGGCTGGTAGCTCGCGGAGCGGGACGACCACCTTGAGCACACCGTCTTTCATATGCGCCTCGACAGCGTCTTTGTTAGCGAGCTCTGGCAGGCGGATGCGACGGTAAAAGCTACTACTGCTTTCGCGCACCACATATTTCTTGGCCTTGTCCTTTTCTTGCTCATGCCGCTCGCCGCGTACCACAAGCACGTCGCCATCAACGTAGGCCTCGATGTCTTTTTCGCCAAAGTTTGGCAGATGAGCCTCAACGACAAGTTGCTTGTCGTCCTCGGTGTAAACATCGGTGGTTGGCATTGCATGCATTTGTACTGGAGCCGACAACCAATCATCATCACCTAAAAACTGCCGCTGCAACTGTTGTAACTCTGCAAACGGGTCAAATGGAACTAATTTTGTCATGATTATTACCCTCCTTTTTACGTACCCGCCCATAACCTCACGGGCGCACCTTTACTGTAGCAAATCTTTATGCCACGCTCTGTAATCATGCATACAATTCGTGCCGAGGTTGAAAATTTGCCGCTAGCCAGGTGTTACGGACGGAAAATGAATCGGTTTCATGCCATCACGCTGCTGTAGCGACAGATTTTTGCCTATATATTCCTCGAAGCGAAATCGGATATTGTTTTGGGTTAGTTCGTTACTATGCCGTACGAGCCTGAAGTCCGTAAGATCACTGGGGAAAAAACGGTCGCACGCATAATCCCCGTATACTCGCGTAAGCAGTAGCCTACCGGCTAACGGAAACAGCAGAGAGTAAATCGATTGGCCACCTATCCCCATAGCATCAGTTGGCAATTTAGCTGACAATTCTTCGGGTGTATGTACGAGTTCAACACCTTCAAATGGAAGTGTGCCCCTCGTCAAAACCATCATCCGCTGGCCGATTTTGCGCCCAATTGTACGTGCCGTCTCTCCGCCTACTATAAGATTCTCTCCCGCGCTAACACTTCGAAAATAATCCATATCCGTTGGTATGTCCCAGGGTATGTGACCCCCACTGGCGATTCCAGACTTTTGGTCAACCGCAGCAATTAGCGTAATCATTAGTTAACCTCCTGCGACCGAAGTTGGCTGATGAGGTAGAATGAGCCCGTGACGATAACCAAGTCGCTGCCTGATGCAAGCAGTTTTGCATACGCGTCATATGGGTTTTTAACGCATACAACATCTGCAAGACCTGCTGATTGCAACACTCCCGCTATCTCTCGCGGGTCAATCGATTGTGTCGGTAGGTCTTGCGAATGGCTAAAGGTGGTTACGATGACCTTTGAGGCAATCTTACTGATGATTGGCAAGATTTTGTGATAGTCTTTTGATTGTTTCAACGCAAGCAGCACCGGCACCTTGCGCTGACCGTATTTTTTTTGGAAACTTGTGGCAAACGCCGTCATCTTGGCCTCATTGTGCGCACCGTCCATCACGACCGTCACATCACCGACTTGGCGCGTTTCCATGCGAGCCGGCACAATGACCATTTGTGTTTGACTAAACTTTTTCTGGTCTAATAACGCTACGCCGTCACGGTTAACGATAAAACGGTATGCGGCGTAGGCCAAAAGCCAGTTGCGCCTCTGGTAATCAGGCAAATCGGGGCTAAAAGTACCACCATATATTTTCGCAAGTGTGTCTTGGTCTTGCACATAAAGTTCTGCATCATCAGTCTGGATGGTTTTGAACCGCACGACCTGCATAATATCATCTGCCTGTGTATACATAAGAACTGCGTTGCCCGGGTGTATAATTCCCGCTTTTTGGGCGGCAATTTGCGCTACCGTCTCACCAAGTATATGCTGGTGGTCAAGTGCGATATCGGTGATGACGCAAACTTTGTCGTACCCTTCTGCCACATTGGTCGAGTCATGCAAGCCGCCCAAGCCCGTTTCGAGCACGGCATAATCAACCTTTTCCTGCGTGAAGACCCATAGCGCAAAACCAATCATGAGCTCATACCATGACGGTGTATCTTCAATATCCTGCACCAGTTCTAAAAAATCACCCATATATGCGCAAAAAGCCGCATCCGAGAGTGGCTGACCATCAATCTGCACGCGCTCGGTCAAACTATCAACATGCGGCGACACCGTGTACCCAACTTTTTGCCCTGCAGCCTGCAACAGTGCCGCTGTGTAGTAGGTCGTAGAGGTTTTGCCGCTCGTACCAGCTATGTGCACAATTTTGGGCTTTTTTTCGGGGTTACCTATGTGCACCATCAGGCGCTGAGTGCGCTCAACCGACATATCTTTAAAACTAGTCGAAGCTGCGACATCAAAATACGGCTTTAGCGCCTTATCAACTTCTTGCATACTACTCAATTTCACCACCTTACTCTAACACACCCCTGTAAAAAGTGATATAATTTCGGCATCGCACGCGCGCGTAGCTCAGTGGATAAGAGCGTTGGTTTCCGGTACCAAAGGTCGGGGTGAGACATGCCAGTGGCATGTTGCAAGGGAATGTTCCGGTGCAAGCTATGCTTGCAGCAGCGAAATTCCGGGCTCGCCGAAGGTGAGTCAAATCCCATTTGAACCCTAATTTGATACACTATAGATGTAAGCGCGCGTAGCTCAGCGGACAAGAGCGTTGGTTTCCGGTACCAAAGGTCGGGGGTTCAAATCCCTTCGCGCGTACCAGTAAGAAGGTCAGCCCCAAAGTGGCTGGCCTTTTTGCTGGTTGGTTAGCCGCAGGGATTTGAACATGAGCGCCAGTGGCGCTAAGCAGCCCTTGCCCGGCGACCACCGGAGCCGGGTTGGTTCCAGTTAAGGTCAAACCTCTTCATGCGTACGATTTTATTAGCCCATCATCCTGGCTAATCACAATCCATGCGGGAATGATGCGCTGTTAATCTATGAAAAGTTTGCTTAATAGGAGCTTTTGTTGTAATATAATATGCAATGAGCGTTCTACCTGGCGAATCAACATTGGGTGTTATGGATGCGCGAACGGCAGCGGCGAACCCACCTACATTTTCCTCTTTAGAGCGGGATTTACGGGGCTACTTATTTTCAAATGATCAAGGCGTTGATTTTGTATTACCCTACTTGCAAGACTCAAACTATGGCATTTCAGGCATAGGGTTATTTATTGGCTCGGGGGGCGTAATTTCTTTATCACCTTATCTAGGTGAGGGTATTGTCCCGTTTGTAATAGACAAAAACAAAGCTGTTTTAGAAATATCGGCCCTGGTCACGAGCTTAGTTATAAAAAACTCAACCCCCTCAGAAGTTTTTAGACAAATGCCCACAATCGATAAGTCGCACCCAATCACGCAAGACATAAACGCCGAAAGTTGGTTCCGCGCTTTGGTCTATGGTTTTCTAGAAGATGAGCGTAATAATTACGCAGATTATCACTGGTCAAACCCAGACAAATACCCAGAGGTACGACAAGCCCTATTAAAACAGCCCCCCATCCATGTCCCCGCAGACGTCACCGATTCTAAACTATCGCAGTGGTTTTCTCAAATAAACGCTGGCTCAGACCAATCAATTGTATTTGCGAATATGACCAATGTCCACGAGTGGATAGGATACCCGATGGATTTTCTTCAAAATTTTCCCTTCGCAAATGACGCGCTAATTATTTACTCCAGTAAGCCAAGGCCAACATTAGGTGGTTACCCCGTATTTGAATTTACATATGGGATAGAGAGTTACCTATCGGAGACTAAAGACTTGACTTCTTGCTAGCCCGTAGCGACCATAGGGCTAAAACTCGACACTAAGTTCTGCGGAAAAAAGTTTGTCGATTTCGTCGTGGATGTTGTGATGGTTGTAGATGACTTCATAGATTGCCTGCATAATGGGCAGCTGTAAATTGTGCTCCGCAGCTAAATCGAGTAGTGCCTGCGTCGCATGATAGCCCTCGGCCAGCTTGTCGAATTTCTCACCGCGCACATGCGCTTCTCCGTACGCTCGGTTGTGTGAATGCACCGAAAAGACGGTCGCCTCATAGTCGCCGAGGTGCGCCAAACCGTATGCCGAACGTTCGTCACCGCCAAGTGCCGCGATAAGTACTGCAACTTCACGAGCACCACGCGAAATCAGCGCTCCTTTGAGCGACGCCATATCAGCACCATCGAGCAGCCCCGCACCAATGCCAATAACATTTTTTGCGGCCGCACCAATCTCAGTACCAGTCAGGTCACCGCCGTAATAGATGCGGATGAGTTTGCTCGAAAACCGCTGTGCCAGCCTGCGCTTGGCACTATCATCCGTACTGTCGATAACCATGCATGTTGGTACGCCGCGCAGCAAATCTTGTACATGACCTGGGCCAACCCACACAGCTACAGAGTTGTGCTCGCCAATATGCTCACGGGCGATGACAGAGAGTCGCTTGCCTGTCGCGACTTCTACGCCCTTCATGCACAGCACGAATGTTTTGCCTCGGGGTTTTAGCGCGGCAATATCACGCATTAATGTACTGAGATTTTGGGAGTTAATTGAGATAACGATAGTTTCGTTTTGCAGTGCAGCCTCAAGATTGGTCTCGAGCCGTATGCTTTCGGGCAAATCCATCAGCTCACCATGTCGCGACTGCTGCCAGGCGGTTATAGAGCTTGACCCAACTGGCTCATACAAGGTGACTACCTCCCCAATTGAATCGAGATAATAACCGATAAGTGAGCCCCACCGGCCGCAGCCGATAACCGTTACTTTATGACTGGACGTGTTGTTACGCAATGAAGGCATTTGACATTATTGTAGCATGAGTATTTGGTATTTGCTAACGCCGGCACGCTCCGCTTATTTGAAGTGTTTGATTTCAAAAAAATCAATGCCAACCGCCTCGGCGGCGCCGCAATCGTTTTCGCTATCCCCGATAAAGAGATACTCACCGAGCAACTCACTGCCATAAATATGTCGCCAGCCTTCAGCGTTAGGTTTGATGAGCCGTACATCATCACGCGCAACAATCACGTCGAAATGCTGCGCAATATTTAACTCTGTAAGTGTCTGTAGTGCCGCACGCCGCGTATTGCTCGTCCACAAAACCAGCCTGCGGCCTTCGGCGGCAAATTGCGGCAACGCAGCAACAAGCTCGTCATGCGGCTCATGTGAAACCAATTGCGCCTCAAACTCATGCGCCCACGCTAGTAATAGTGGCAAAAACTCGTCATGTTGCTCGACAGCCTTATTGAGCACAACACCGTAGGCCTCCCCACGGGCAAAGTCTTCTCGCATTTGCTTCTCGATGTGATTCGGCGCACGGTCATAGAGCAGCTCGTAGCCCTCTGGCCATGGCAGATGTAGCCGTGTGATTGTCTCGTCAAGGTCAAAGACTAAATGTTTATACCCATTTCGACGAACATGCTTGGTTAATTTTTCAACTTCATTCATTTTTCGGGGAAACGAAGCCTTTTGATGTCTTCGTAAGTTTTTTCATTAGTAAGCTGTAGGCGGACAAGCATATCGGCGACAAGGCCGAGCGCCCAAAAGAATATGCCCATCGACACTAAGTACAAACCTGCCAACCCGAAGGCCTTGTAGGGGCTGATGTCACCTGTCGTGACCCAGTGCCAGCCAGCGATGACCACGCCGACAAGACCTGGTACAAACGGTATCAGACCAAGCCCAAAGAAAAACTGCAATGGGGCAAAGTCGCGGTAGGCACGCAGTATATTGAGCGTACTGGTCGAGACATATTTGAGCAAACTTGTCACGACCCGCGACTTGCGGCCAACGTAGTAGACAACTTTTGTCGGAATCGTCCTGATGCGCAAACGTTTAGCGGCCACGATTTGGAACGACTCTTGTGTGTACGTGTGTGTACTATTAAGATTTAGCGCGTAGAGCGTGCGGCGGTTGTATGCGCGGAAACCACAGGTTACGTCGTTAAATGTCTTTTTGGATAAGCGACTTACCACCCACGCGCCAAGCTGGTTGCCATAGTATTTGCCAGCAGGCATGTTTTCGGGCCGGACATTTTTGCCTGTCTTAGGGTCGCGAAATCGGTCAGCAGCGACAAAATCAGCTTCGTCGGCGATGACTGGCCCGGCTATCGTAGGAATGTCTTCGGGCATAAACTGCAGGTCGCCGTCAATATTAACCAGCACGTCAACATCACGCTGCAAGGCTATGTCTATGACTTCGCGGAAACGATACGCCAAGCCCTTGCTTGTGCCATCGCTATAGACAATCGCACCGGCTTTACGGGCAATCTCGGCAGTTTTGTCGGTACTCCCGTCATCAATGATGCAAATTTCAACGTCGTCAACACCATCGTATTTGCGAGGCATGCGCTTGATAAGCTCAGCCATGGTGGCGGCTTCGTTTTTACAAATCGAAACAATAAGTAGCTTCATGACAGGTCCTTCCTCGTACTGCGTGCTGAGTGGTATAATAGCATAGATTCGGGATTATTCGGATGTAATGGAGGTTTTCGTGGCACACAAAGACAGCGTCGTCGCAGTTATTGGTTTGGGCTATGTTGGCTTGCCGTTGGCACTGCTTGCAGCCCAAAAATCTTACAATGTCATCGGCTTTGACATCGTCAAATCCAAAATAGCCGACTTGCAACACGGTGTAACCGTTGTAGATGGAATCTCACATGAAGATTTGACGACCTCTAGCGCTACATTCACTGACGAGCCCAACGACTTAGCCAAAGCCGACATCGCTATCGTCTGCGTGCCGACACCACTCGTCGAAGATACCCAGCTACCCGATCTTGAGCCTGTTAAAAGCGCTATGCGCATCCTCGCACCGCAGCTACACAAAGGCTCATTAGTTGTACTCGAGTCGACCGTCAACCCCGGCGTGTGTGACGAGATTGTCATACCGACGCTGCAATCACTCACCAGCCTCAAAGTTGGTACTGACATCGACTTAGCCTACTGCCCCGAGCGTATCAACCCTGGCGACCCACAGTGGCACGTCGGCAATATCAGCCGTGTTATCGGCGGCAATACAACGCGGGCTCTCGAGCGTTCCTATAAATTTTACTCGTCAATCATCGATGCACCAATAAAAAAGATGGGGTCAATCAAAGAGGCCGAAGCCGTCAAGGTTGTCGAAAATTCATTCCGCGATATCAACATCGCCTTTGTCAATGAACTCGCCATGTCATTCCACTCTCTCGGTATTGATATCGAAAACGTGATTGATGGTGCTGCTACCAAGCCGTTTGCATTCATGGCACACCGCCCAGGCTGCGGTGTCGGTGGTCACTGCATACCAATCGACCCATACTACCTCATCGACTACGCTAAAGGGTATGGTTTTGACCATGACTTGCTCCGGCTCGCACGCCGCACCAACGAACACATGCCTGTATTTACGGTAGAGTTAGTCAAAGAAGCACTCGAAAAAGTCAAAAAACCGCTCAATGGCACAAAGGTCGCCCTGCTTGGCATGTCCTATAAACCCAATGTTGGTGACCACCGCGAAAGCCCCGCACACCATGTGTACGCGCTGTTACAGAAAAGCGGGGCCGATGTCGTCCGTTTCGACCCACACCTGCCGGCATTTTCGGATGTCGACAGTCTAGAAAAGGCTCTAGATTACGCCGAAGCGGTCGTTATCACCACCGCACATAGCGAGTTTGAAAGCGCGCTCAAACCCGTTGACCTCAAAAAGCATGGGGTTATAGCTGTCATAGATGGTCGCAATATGCTTCGGCACAGTCAGGCAGATTTTAAGGCCGCTGGCATCATCTACCAGGGCATCGGCATTTCCTAACCGACGCTGCTATACTAATTAGTATGGATTTCAAACAGCTGCGCCCGCTGCTCAAGCCCGCTGCAGTCATACTCGTCATCGTGTTCACCGTAGTGCTATTTGCACGTTATATCGCGGGCAACCCCGAGTACATCACCAAGCTGCGCCAAGTTGACCCAAGCGTGATACTGTGGTTACTGCTTGCTAATGGCGTTCTTATGTTAGCGCTCGCTGTTATCAACCACACCGGTGCACTTATGTGCCGCATCAGACTCGGATACTCCGAAAGTTTCCTTCTCACCATCTACTCATCACTGGCAAACTTTTTTGGTCCCTTGCAAAGTGGTCCGGGCGTACGGGCTGCCTACCTCAAAACCAAGTACAAGGTTCTACTCCGAGATTTTACTTTTGTGACATTCATCAGTTATGGGGTCTATGCGATTATCAGTGCGCTGTTTTTGGTAGTCGGTGTTTTGGTTTGGTGGCAAACGCTGCTTGTCGTGAGTTTTACGGCAGGTTTTAGCGTACTCGTGCTGTGGCTGCTCCGCAAGCGAGGCAAAGACTCTGGTCTGCTCGGCAGACTACACCTGACACCTCGACTGCTCGGTGTCCTCATTGTGGCGACGCTCGTACAGGTAGCAATGACGGCAGTACGCTATGGCATCGAGCTACATGCCGTTGGGGCTAATGTCAGCATTGGTCAGTGCATATCCTACGCCGGTGCTGCCAATTTTGCACTGTTTGTGTCGATTACGCCAGACGGCATCGGCATACGCGAAGCGTTCTTGCTGTTTTCGCAGCAGTTGCACGGTGTCGGCACTGACCAGATTGTAGCCGCCAGCCTCATCGACAGAGCTTCATATGTAATCTTTCTCGCGCTACTCGGCATTGTAGCCCTCGCGCTTCACGCGCGCAAACGCTTTGCCGTGCCCAAACAGCCCTCTTAGGCTACTTCCCGAGCGTACCCTGTACGATTGTGGTCAGTGTCGAGTAGTGGTTTGCGCATAGCCACACTGTAATAGTAATAAGCAGCGGGAAAATGATGAGTGTTTCGACTTTTTTGCCAGTCGTAACTCGCCAAGACTTGAGCGGCGGAAAGCCAAACTTGAATGGTAGCGGCAGCAGCCACGGCACGCCCTCTTTGGTGAGCGTATCCATAATAAGGTGCGAAATGACCCCAATCATAAATGCCAACCAAACAAACGTAGTGTCAATGTGCGGCATAAGTGGCTGCGTAAAGTCGAGAAAAAGGCGCGACAATACTGCAAAAAGCCCCACACCCACGAGTGAATGGCACAAAAAACGGTGGCCGCCAACAAGCACGCCAAAGATTTTACCAAAGTAACGCCCAACCGGTATGTTGCGCCAAAACGGTGCGGTCGGCTGGTCGATGTCGGGTGCAATCCCGCCAAGCTGACTGGCGAGGATTGCGATGAGAGCCGTCGATGTTGTCATGGCAGCCGGTGGTGCTACAATAACCACCGCCACAAGCAGTGTTAACGCGGCCGTATCATGGGTGCGTGCAAGCATAGACGTAGTATAGCGGGACGGTGGGCTACTTTGATAGTCTTATGGCCTATTTCGGCAGATAGGCGCGCAGCTTTGCGGCCATTTTTGCACCAACCGCAGCGACAAGCTCGTCGGCACTAGCCGCCATCACGCCACGCGTGCTACCAAATGTCTTGATAAGCTTCTTGCGGGTAACGGGGCCGACACCCGGGATGTCATCGAGTATGCTGGCCGTTTGTTGATGACGTTTAAGCACCGTATGGTAACTGACGGCAAAACGGTGGCTCTCGTCGCGTATTCGCTGCAATAGTTTCACAACATTAGTCGTATGTGGCAGATTAATGAGGCTAAAATCGTCAGACTCACTCGTGTAGCCCCTCAGTCGTCGCAGCGCATCATTGTTGAGCGTGACATTACTCCCCGCTTCGGTCTTTTTGATGACAATTTGCTCTTCGCGTTTCGCAAGCCCAACAAAAACGAGCTGTGCTTGCCCTGCTTCATCCCGCGCACGCAGGGCCGCATCGAGCTGCCCTTTGCCGCCGTCAATCAGAAACATATCAGGCAGCCCCCATCTTTTGACGTTCGTCTCACTCAGCCGTCGCTTGATGGTTTCGTACATGTTGGCAAAGTCATTGTTATGCTCACGCGTAGTTTTGAACTTGCGATATTCGCCTTTGTCGCTCACACCGTTGGTGAAAACAACCATGCTTGCCACTACATTCGTCCCCTGCATATGACTGATGTCATAGCCTTCTATACGCTTTGGGTGCCGCGCCAAGCCCAGCAGCTCGACTAACTCAGCTAGTGCATGGTCTTTGCTAATATCGAGGAATTCTTTGTCACTAAAGATGACTTGCTTGCCTAGGTTCTGCAGTGCGAACAGTTGGTTTCGCAGTCGCGCGGCCGTCTCAAAATCTTTCGCCTTTGCGGCTCGCTGCATATCGCGCTCAACCTCGCGGATTACACTCGTTCGTTTGCCCTCAATAACAGCAATGAGTTTACGCAGCGTGGTACGGTAATCGGCAAGGCTGGTTTTGCCTTCTTCGAGCCCCGGGTCAAGCCCAAGATGGTAGTGCAGGCTCGCCCGCTTTTGACCGACATGTCTTTTGGTAGCATAGGGGAAGATACGCCGCAGCAACTTGAGTGCCTGCTTAACGCCGTACAGGCTATAGTACGGGCCAAAATAGTTAGCGCCGTCATCGAGCGGCCGCCGCGTCGTCGTGACGGTTGGGTAGTCACTGTCAATGTCTATGCGAATGTAGCTAAGCGCCTTGTCGTCGCGCAGCAAAATGTTGTAGCGCGGCATATAGCGACGCACCATCTCGGCCTCAAGAAAGAGTGCCTCGAGCTCACTCTCGACCACCATCCAGTCGGTGTCGACTATCTCGGCAACGAGTGCATCAGTTTTGGGGTCGCGCGTCCGCGAAGTCTGAAAATACTGCCGCACGCGGTTGCGCAGCACCGCCGCCTTGCCAATGTAAATAATCTCGCCCGCCGCGTCCTTGTGAAAATATACTCCCGGCTCTTTGGGCAGTCCCGCAAGCTTTTGACGCAAAACATCATTCATGCACACATTGTATCACCGGCCACCGATGGAGATGTTGCCTTCATTATTTAGCAAGCAAGCACGAAAGAGTCTGTGCTGTTACGGATTGCTTTGATGGCATTTGCTATGGCTGTTTCTTCTGCATCACCGGGGAGATTTTCTAGACTGAAACCGTTCCAAATCGTGTGTTTTGGCAACTCACCTAAGAGAGTGCCCGCGACACGGTACGCAGGGACCCCTTCGACATATATTTGGTCTGCATCAGTTGGCTGTAATTCTTTCAGCGCTAGCTCTGCGGCCTTTTGCTCAATGCAAGCTTTTTCCGCTGTCTGTTTGCCCCCCTCGTTACGATAGCGGATACTCGGCTCGTCTTCGTTCGACGGGCTAAACGAAACCACAAGTCCCGCCTTCCCGCTCAGTGCACGTAATTCTTCGGCAGTATAAGTCACACGCACACCTGCTTCTCCAAGCGCCTCAATCACCCCCCGAGCAACTTGTCTGCCTTCCTGGGTACTTGAAAACTTATCTGTTGCCTGTGAGAAATCAATGACTGTAATGCCCGCGCCATATTGCGGTGGTTTTACGTTAGTTTTCGTAGGTGATGGCTTCGGTTTTGGTGTAGGCCGAGGCGTTGCACTGTCCTCTGGGTTACTTGAAGTGGCTGCGGACACCTCTGAGGTAGACTCAGGTGTAGGCGTGGTCGACTCACTCTCATCAGGTTCGACCCACGGGATGTATTCATCTTCTTCGGAATCCGCGGTTTCGGTCGGCCCAACAGAAGGTGTAGTTCGAACTGTCGGTATCGGTTCCGGAGCATCTCCACCATGTCCATTGTTAGGCCCGCTATAAATCACGAATGGTGAGACAATCGCAACAACACCTAGTGGGATTCCAAGGCCAATAGCCCAATTACGATGTCTTCGGTGCTCGGCTAGTCTGACGGCTCCTGGGTCTAAACCGTCAGGTACAGGCTGAGTAACTTCAGGGTTGCCACCATCTGCCATTATTGCACCGTCCTGAGTGACAAGTAGGTCTTTAGATAGTCGTACATACTATGAAATGTGGTGGCATAGTGTAACATATCGTTTTATTATACATCTGACTGCTGCTTTAGTCAAGTGTATCAAGCGCTTTTTACAGGGGTGCTGTAGATTTTCTTTTGACTTAACGGGTGCAAACCGGGTAGACTTAGTTATGAACAACTCTATTCTCGAAGCACTTACGTTTGACGATGTGCTCATCAAACCAAATTATTCGGGCTTTGACCGCAGCGCTATCAAGCTCGATGCAAAGATTACTAAGCGCATAACACTGACCTGTCCTATCGTCTCCGCGCCGATGGATACCGTCACCGAGGCACCGCTCGCTATCGCCCTCGCCAAGCTCGGGGGCGTTGGTTTTATACACCGCAATCTGCGTATTACCGACCAAGCTGCTGAGGTTAAAAAGGTCAAAGACGCTGGCCACTTGGTAGGCGCGGCAGTTGGTTCAAATGCTGGCTACGAAGAACGCGTCCAGGCGCTAGTAGAAGCTGGCGTCGATATCATCTTAATCGACTCAGCGCACGGTTACTCCAAAAAAGTCATTGATGCGGTCAAGTATGTAAAAGCAACCTATGCTGTCGATGTTATCGCTGGTAGTGTTGCGACTTATGAAGGCGCTGAGGCGCTGATTGAAGCAGGTGCTGATGGCCTACGCGTTGGCATGGGGCCAGGCGCCATTTGCTCAACCCGCATTATCAGCGGCATGGGTGTGCCGCAAATGACCGCTATTTTTGAGACCGTCCGCGCCGCCAAACCGCACGGCGTACCCGTCATCGCCGATGGTGGCATTAGCTATTCGGGCGATGTTGTTAAGGCTCTCGCCGCCGGTGCTAGCACCGTCATGTTTGGTCGCCTGTTTGCTGCCACCGAGGAATCACCTGGTACCTTGCACGAATTGCCCGCCGACCAAGTGCCAAGCAGGTTCCAAAACATTCTCGACGGCTCAAAGACGTACAAGTTCAAAGAGTACCGTGGCATGGGCTCGGTTGCAGCCATGAAACGTGGTGCCGAAGTTAGCAGTGAAGACGAATTCCATGGCAAAAGCTTTACGGGCGATACGCTTATCGCCGAGGGCGTCGAAGGCCTAGTGCCGTGCAGCGGCACCGTCGCACACCTCGTCACCCAAATGACTGGTGGCGTGACGTCGGGCATGTACTATATCGGCGCACAAACAGTGTCGGAGCTGTGGGAAAAGGCTGTCTTTATTAAAATCACGCAAGCCAGCCTGACAGAGAGCCACCCGCATGACCTCTTCATCACCAACCCAGGAGAAAACTATAAATAACTTGCTGAACCCGTGCGTAGCGCGGGCGGAAGTCGAAGACTTCCGGGGGTGTGGCAGGCTGATGCGAACAAAGCGATGCATCACCTTAAGAGGGGCAAGCCCCTCTTAAGCTAATTGAAAGGAGACCTCAAATGAACACCCATTCAGAAACACTAGTAATCGTCGACTACGGGTCGCAGTACACACAGCTCATCGCGCGGCGAGCCCGCGAGCTTGGTGTCTATAGCATTATCGTCCCCTTTAGTGCAAGTATTGAAGATATAACCGCCCATAACCCCCGCGGCATCGTGCTATCGGGTGGGCCAAACTCAGTTTATGACAACGGTGCCCCCTCGCTCAACGCCAAATTACTCGACCTAGGCTTGCCTGTCCTTGGCATTTGCTACGGTCTGCAGCTCCTTACCCGTGCGTTTGACGGCAAAGTCGAGCCAGCCGACACCCGCGAATATGGCAAAGCAAAAATCGTGCTAAAAAAAGAAAGCCAGCTGTTGCTGAGTGACTACGACGGCAGTACCGTGTGGATGAGCCACGGCGACCATGTAGCTGCTGCGCCCGAAGGTTTTGTCGTGACCGCCACAAGTGAAGATGGCATTATCTGTGGCGTCGAGGACTCTGAGCGACGCATCTATGGTCTGCAATTTCACCCCGAGGTAGCCCACAGCTACTATGGTCGACAAATACTTGAGAATTTCATTGGGCTTTGTGGCTTTGCCCGCGACTGGCAGGCTGATTCTATCATCGAACATAGCATCGCAACCATCAAGGCTACCGTCGGTGACAAAAAAGTCATCTGCGCCCTTTCGGGAGGCGTCGACAGCTCGGTAGCTGCTACACTCGTCGACCGTGCTATCGGTGACCAACAAACTTGCATATTTGTCGACACCGGCTTACTACGCCAAAACGAGTACGACGATGTGCTTGCCGCCTACAAAGCTATTGGCCTCAATGTCAAACCAATCCGAGCTGCCGAGCAGTTCCTCGGCAAGCTTGCAGGGGTAACAGACCCAGAGCAAAAACGCAAAATCATTGGCGCCGAGTTCATTGCCGTTTTTGATGCCGAGGCAAAGAAGATTGCTGGTGCTGAATTCCTCGTGCAAGGTACCTTGTACCCCGATGTTATCGAGTCGGTCTCGGTCAACGGGCCAAGCGTGACCATCAAGTCACACCACAATGTTGGTGGCCTCCCCGAAAAAATGCACCTCAAGCTCATCGAGCCGCTGCGCGAGCTTTTCAAAGATGAAGTTCGCGTCATCGGCGCCGCACTCGGCCTGCCCGAGAAATCCGTCCAACGCCAACCGTTCCCTGGCCCCGGCCTAGCCATTCGCATCATCGGTGACATCACCGTTGAACGACTCGATTTACTGCGAAAGGCCGATGCAATTGTTTGCAGCGAAATAGAAGCCCACGCCATACGCCCCGAGGTGTGGCAATTCTTCGCCGTGCTACTACCAGTCAAGTCGGTCGGCGTCATGGGTGATGGTCGCAGCTACGAACAAGTCATCGCGGTCCGCGCTGTCAGTACGACCGATGGCATGACCGCAGACTGGGCGAAGCTGCCCTATGACCTTTTGGGCCGTATCAGCAGCCGCATCGTCAGTGAAGTCCGTGGCGTCAACCGCGTCGTCTACGACATCACCTCCAAACCCCCCGGCACCATCGAGTGGGAATAGAGCGGCTCTGCTGTCTCCACAATAAAACACTCCTGATATCGACTCAGGAGTGTTTTTAGCTGCTTGAACAAGCGGTTACATGGCGGCGGCTTCGGCAGCCGTAACTGCCCTACCTTGTGGCCACATGAAGTTGTAATTCTCGAGGAATTTGTCATAGACGACAGCATCCTTGACACGGATAATTAGCTCTTCGTTGTACTTGATTGCAGAGCTTGACATATTGTGCGAGCCCGTAAAAACCACTTTTGCGCTGCCGCTGCCATCATAGTACCCGTTGATAATCATGTATTTGTGGTGCGAGAAGACCCCAGGCTTACCGTTAACGATGTTAGTATCCATGTCTACTACTTTTATTTTGCTGTTGCTTGTCAGTGTCACGAGTGGGGCTTTCGAATAATTACTCTTCGAAATAATGACGCGAACTATACAGCCAGAATTCGCAAGATCGCTCAGCTTCTTGGCAACGGCTGGCCTCGTAGTTGTCCACTGGTACATCGCAACGTCGATAGTCGTCTTGCCACCAATGCCATAACCCGTTGATGCGCCAGTACATTTGACCTTTGATAGGTGGCTATAGTAGGGGTCATCGCTCGTCGATGAGTATGAACGAGGATAGGTTAGTATCATATTCTTGCCTGATGTCATGCTGCTGCTTATGGTACCGTTGTTTGGCTCTTTGGCCAAGCTGTCAAAGTACCATTTCATCTTGTCATATAACGTTTGATTACCAACGATAGCATAAAGGTTATTCCAAGCATTAATCTGTGTCGTCGTAAGGTTAGAAGAGCCAATCATGGTGACAAGCTTCGAATCACCTGTCTGCGAGAACAAGAACAACTTAGCATGCATAATGTTAGTACCCACGCACGCGTCCTTACAGATTTTAATGTAGCTTCCCGTGCCAGTCGTGACTGTAGTTCCAAGCGCAACCTTAAGGCGTTCCATCTGTGCAGTGTTGGCTGCTTGATTGGCGCTACCGTCATATAGATGATTATCAGTCACCATGTATACATTTACGCCACGGGCTTTGGCGGCAATCATCTTATCGGCAAAGTCAGACAACGTAAATGAGTGTACAGCGAGACGGATTGTCGAGCCGGCAGGTGCGTTATCGATGCCTTCAGCAATTTTGTCGACTACCGCGCGTTTTTCTAAATCGGTGCCAAGTGGGTTATTGAACACCACCGCGCTATCTGGAATGGTATACACCGCTGCGCTACTATTGCGTTGCATTATATAACCACCAATGCCCGCAACCATCAGTATGGCCAGAACCGGGAGTAAGAAGTGATGACTCACACCTCTAGAACTAAGTTTCTTCAATCGTCTGTGCAACTGCATGAATGCCTTTCTTTATGTTAAGAATATAGGCACATTATACAGCTTACGCTTGATTTGTAAAACACTGCATGCT
>CAYZFT010000009.1:2453-24408 GCA_964477925.1 uncultured Candidatus Saccharibacteria bacterium | reverse complement strand
GAACCTTTCGAAAATATTCTAGCAGGCGGAAGGAGGTTTTGAAAGAGGTCTATTGTTTAAACGTTCATGGTTGGCCGGGCCCGGTTTGATACCATAAAGACATATGAAGCGTTGGGCTCGGAGATATTTACGGCGGCGAACGAACCTGGTGTTGGCGGGGTGTACTGCGTTTTTGCTCGGCTTAATAGTAGGCAGGTTTGGTTTGGCTGTACCACTCTGGTTTGGCGTGATTGTTGGGGGAGTAGGGTTGCTAATCTCAAAGCGACCCGCTGTGCGGTTTGGGTTGATTACCCTTGCCTGTGTGAGCGTTGGTCTGTGGCGTGGCGCCGGCTTTTACGCGCAGCTTGAGCCCTACCGTGCGTTAGCCTACCAAAAAGTGACGGTGGAGGTGACTGCGAAAGAAGACGCAACCTATGCAAACGGCGGCCAGCTTGGTTTTATGGCAGGCGACGTTACATTTGCCGAACCTCTACGTCGCGAGGCACCAGGTACGATGCGCATAAAAGGCTACGGTGAGCTGGCGGTTTACCGCGGTGACCGGATAACCGTAGAGGGCAAGTTGTACCCGACGCGTGGCTCAACACAGGCGTCGATTGGCTTCGCTAAAATCCACCGTATAGGGGGTCATAGTACGCTGATTGACGAGTTTCGGCGTCGTTTTGCGGCAGGGCTACAGACAGCCTTGGCGGAGCCGCAAGCTTCATTTGGGATGGGGCTACTCATTGGCCAACGGAGCACATTGCCCGAAGACATTACGCTGTCGCTCAAAATGGTTGGGCTGGCGCATATTATTGCAGTGAGCGGCTACAACCTGACTATAATGCTCACGGCGACGCGGCGGCTCATGACCAAACAATCGAAACTGGCGACCACCGTTGTGGCGGTCGCGCTGATGCTAGGTTTCATCGGTTTAACGGGAGCAAGCGCGAGTATTGTTCGTGCTGCGGTGATTAGCGCGTTAAGTTTGGCGGCCTGGTACGTTGGCCGCGAGGTACGGCCGATGGTGCTTATACTGCTTGCAGCGGCGCTAACAGCCGGTGCCAACCCGGTGTATTTATGGTCGGACATTGGCTGGTACCTGTCATTCTTGGCGTTTTTTGGCATACTGATGTTGGCGCCGCAGATTTTCGCTCGAGTCTGGGGTGAGCGTAAACCGCCGATACTCGCGGCCGTGGCCGTAGAGACACTGTGCGCCGAGATTATGACAATCCCGCTCGTGATGTTTATATTTGGCCAAGTTTCGTCGATTGGCTTGCTGGCAAACATGTTGGTGGCAACCGTCATACCACTCGCCATGCTTTTATGCTTCGTTGCGGGAATAGTGGGATGGATTCTACCGCTACTGGCTGGTTGGGTTGCCTGGCCGGCACAGCTACTGCTGACCTATATGCTTGATGTTGCGGCGGCTTTATCGCGGGTACCGCATAGTTTTGAGACGAATGTGTATATATCGGCGTTTGATATGATTTTATGCTACGCTGCGCTTATAATAGTGCTTTTTGCGCTCTACAAGCCGTGGCGGCAGAATTGGCTCACAATTGCCGAACGGCTACGAAGCAAAGACTAATGCTCGAGCAGGGTTTAGCCATGCGAATCGTGAAACTATCGGGATAATCGTGACATATATTACTCTTGTGGACAAGCAAAAGAAACAGCGTATAATGCGGGGTATGAGCAGCATCGACAAATTCGGTCTCCTGCACAAACTCGTCCCCATCGGCGTGCGGCGACATTATACTCGAAAACGTACCATACTTTTTCAAGGTGAAGTACCACGTGCCGTTTTGCTATTGCAAAAAGGCCTCGTCAAAGTTTATGGCATAACTTCGAGTGGCGACCAGCGTACAGTAACACTCCTGACCGAGGGCGATGTTTTTCCGATGAGCTGGGTGTTTGGCAAGTCGCCTGTCTGTGTGTACTACTATGAGGCGCTGACCGACTGTTCTGTCGTGGCGGTCCCGCGCGACGAGTACGTTAAAGCACTTGATTCAGACCGTATGCTCAAAGAGCAGATTTATGAAAACTACCTGTCGCATTACATAGCCGCAACGATGCACGTCTATGCGCTTGAACAATCCCATGCGCAAGACAAGCTCGCCTACATTTTGCAGTATCTGGTGGCGCGGTTCGGCGAGAAACTCCCCGATGGCCGCTGCAAGATTAACCTTCGATTGAGCCACCAAGATATCGCCGAGATGGTAGGGATTACCCGCGAGACGACTGCCGTCGAGTTGCACCGCCTCAAGGAAAAGGGCCTAATCGAGTATCACAAGTTTACGTACTATGTTGACAGAGCAAAACTAGTCCGTGCTACGGGTAGTGATGAATTCGAAAATGTTGAAGTAGGCACCTAGGGGCAACTCATGGAGCTACGTGTATCTGGCCAGCCGGTTGCTGTCAATGATTTTCAGAATGTGTTTCGGCAGCTGCCAGTACGCAAGCTGCTACTATCTGCGGAGGAACCCGATTTTATAATAGAGGACATAACCGATTCCTACGCTGAGATGGTAGGCACGACGCGTAGCGCTATGATTGGCAGCCCATATTTCAATGTATTCCCCGAATCGAACGAAGCAGGCACGCAGGCCACGAGTGACCTGATAAAAGCATTTCGTGCGGTTGTTCGCCACAAAAAGCCCCAGGTATTGCAGGTTTTCCGTCACGATTTACCCGATGCGGGCGATTCTTCAGAACAGATTGAGCAGTATTGGCGGCCAACGCTGTACCCAATCGTTGACGATGGTGGCAACGTAGTGCACATTGTGCAGATATTTTCGAACGCAACACAAGAAATCTTGGCAACACGCGAGCTGGGAGAGGCGCGGCATCATCTTGATGAGGCACTTGAAGCCGGCAAAGTTGGCAGCTGGACCTGGGATATCAAGTCTGATGTGATGGTGGGTAACGCGGGGCTTGCCAAGGCGTTCGGCGTTCGGGTAGATGATGCGCGGAATGGTCTACCACTCGATACATATGTAGAAGCCGTCCACAAAGACGACCGGGAGCGTATAAAACGAGCGCTGCGCCACGCGATTGATACAAATACAACCTTTGATACTGAGTTCCGGATTGTTGTCGATGGGAAAACGAGGTGGGTGATTGGTCGAGGGCGAGTTCTTGACTACCGCGACAGTAGCCGTTTTACTGGGGTGGTTGTCGACGTGACTGAGCGGCGCGACTTGCAAGCACAGATTGATTTAGCCAGGCGCCAGGACAGGCTAAGTCGCGCCGAAGCCAAGATGCTTCAGGAACGTAATGATGAGCTGCAGGCTATTAGCCGCACCAAAGACGAATTTGTGGCGCTCGCCTCACATCAACTGCGTACGCCAGCCACAGCGGTCAAGCAATATCTTGGCATGGTGCTGCAGGGCTACGCGGGGGATATTACTGATCTGCAAACACAAATGCTTGGTAAAGCGTTCGAAAGTAATGAGCGGCAAATTGAGATAATAAACCAAATTTTGAATGCGGCCCGAGCCGATACCGGCAAACTTGCGATGACTATGGTACCGGTCGATATCGTGGCGCTGGTACGCGGCGTAACCGACGAGCTGCGAGTGTCGGTTGAGAAACGAGAGCATAAACTTGTCGTCAAACTGCCAGACGCCCCAGTGGTCCTGCGGGCCGATGTTGCGTATTTGCGTATGGCAATTGAGAATCTCATAAGTAACGCAGATAAATACACGCCTGAGGACGGTATGATTACTGTTTCGCTGCGTCAGAGCAATCATTCTGTGCGGCTTGCCGTGAAGGATACGGGCGTTGGCATACCCAAAACTGAGTTTGATAAGCTATTTGTCAAGTTCTCGCGCGTACATAACCCGCTCAGTGTGCAGGCGGGCGGCAGCGGGATTGGGCTGTACCTGGCAGGTGAAATCGTGCGTTTGCATGGTGGTCGCGTGGAGGTCATTTCGGCGGTTGACAAGGGTACGACATTCACAATCGTTTTCCCCGTTACTGGGTAGGGAGGTGTTGCCTGTCAGTAGTTTTCGTCGTACGCACGCCCAATCAGGCATTTTTGCAATCTAGCTTACAGAAAAAAACTGTGGTTAGCTTGTACAATGGCCTAAGTCTCAATATAGAAAAAGGGGTAGCTATGGTAAAAATTGACAAAGATTTAACCGTTATGATTATCGAAGATGAGATGGTGCTAAATGAGGCATACGCTCAGGTACTTAGCAGCGCCGGTATTGCACTCATGCGGGCATATAATGGCCAAGAGGCGCTTGACCTGTTGCAAGACGACACACCCGACATTATCTTGCTCGATTTACGTATGCCGGTTATGGACGGCATTAGTTTTCTCAAGAAGCTCAACCCAAAAGTAAGTATGCCGGACACAAAGATTATAGTCTTTAGCAATTACGACGATCAGAAAGAGATTGATGAAGCCTTTAGCCTCGGCGCCATGCACTACATGCTCAAGGCATGGGCAACGCCAGACGAACTCATCAAGCTTATTCGTGAAGTTGACAACTCCTCACAGCCCGTCTAGTACCCCACCACACTTAAACGTAAGTCAGACCCGTATGGGTGTGCGGTCAGGTAGTAGGCTGCGGCCCTCACTCTTATCACTCACATCTCTTAAGCCTTAACTCTTAACTCTAATCCTCGCCTGTGGGATTGATTACAGAAAATTTGCCGTAGGGATTACAGCACGTCTCGAATTTAAGAAGTAGACTGGTTGCAGTATCGCGGAGATCGATGCGTTAGAGGGAAGAGGATGAGCCAATGAATAGCACAGAACTTGACACGAGGATAGCTGAATTCCTTGAACGGAAGGATGCTAAGTTCCCGCGCATTGGTCTCGTCAACCGTGATGAGTCACGAACCATCAAGTTCCCCTTACCGCATCGTGTGCCACACGGTGCACGCTAGACGGTTAGTCCGCTCGCTTACAGTAACCCCAGCTCGACATAAAAACCTGAGTACCATCTTACTCGTCGCCAGAAGCGTTGCGATAGCATCGTCTTTAGGGCTAGGGGAATCTTTATTCGGATTAATTCCGAATAAAGATTGGGGCGGGCAAGCCTGCCCCTCCTGAGGTCGACTGTTATGTCGAGCTCAGGCTACAGTACAAAGCGCCGGCCACACCGCCGGTTTTTGTCTACAGATGGGTGAACTATGATGTGTGATTTACCACAGGTTTATTCTGCAGAGCGTTACCAGATTACCATAAATTGTAATCTTCTCTTGACGTAGTTCTGCTTATGGCTATAATCAGGTGTAGACTTACGGCGAACAATAGTCCCGGCAAGTAACTAACATAATCAAGGAGGGTGGGCCCCTATGGTTTCACTAAAGAATAAAAAAGGTTTTACGATCGTTGAGTTGCTCATCGTTATCGTAGTCATCGGTATCTTGGCGACACTCGTCATCGTTACCTTCACAGGCATTCAGCAAAAAGGTCGCAACACGCAGCGCAAGACTGACATCAATGCGGTGACAAGTCACGTCGAGGCGTTCTATGCAGAGACAGGCTCGTACCCAACGTTGGTACAAATGCAGACGCCAGCATTTATCGCTGCAAACATGAAGGGCCTCAAGGTTGACGCTCTCGATGACCCCAAGGGAGCCGAAGGTACTGGGCTCAAAGCCGCAACAAGCACAACCGAGTATGGCTATACTTCTACTCAAGAAGATGGCTCAGCCTGCGCTGTTCTCGTAGTTGGCGCCGACCCAACCACGAACTGTGCGAAGTTCACACTTACCGCTACACTTGAGGACAGCAAGACTCCTCACGACACCTACACTAAGTCGAGTGACTAACTCAAACTAAATAGTGATAGTACAAAAAGACACCCTGCGGGGTGTCTTTTTGGTGTGGGCATACCGTTATGAGGTGTATAATCAAACATAAGCATGAAAAGATTATCTCGCGGTTGGGGCGAAGGCAATGAGCGTGGCTTTAGCGCTGTTGAGTTTCTTGTGGCGGCTGTCGTGTTTGGCATTTTGGCCTCTGGTATTATCCAAGCATTTATATCGATTCGTCACTCATATGCCGTCGCGCGTCAGCTAAACGAGATGTATACGGTGCTGAGCGCCTGCCCCGAGATTGACCGCGCGCTTGAGTTTAACTCGCTGAGTGATACAGCTAATTGCTCACCAAACAATACATTTGGCCACGAGAATGGCATAGCGGGAACGCGCACCTATACGCCTACTCTTGATGTGACGTTAACGACAGACCCCACGTTCGTGGCCACTGGGGACCCACTGCGCAATATTCCGGACAGCAAGGTCGTTGATGTTGAGGTTGGTTTCCCGAACAAGACATCTAAGCCTATGGAACTACGCATGCTTATCACTCGCAACGGGGTAGGTCAGCAGTGAGTTTATTGAGCAAAAATGTGATGAAGCACTGTGGTTTGTCTTCGGGGCCCATCTTGCAAAAAGGCTTTACGGTACCAGAGCTCATCGTCGTCATGGTAATGACACTTATCTTTTCTACGATTGTACTCTCGTTTGCTTTTGATTTTTGGGGGAATGCAACCGATTTGCAAAATAGTAGCGAAACGCTCGTTAACAGACAAAACCTGGGTGATAGGTTACGTGCCCGCTTGAATCTTGCGTCGACTTTACTCAATCAAAATAGCATTACCGATTCTCACGCCAATGTCTCTGACCCAAGTGACGTGTCAGGGACGCATTGGCTGACAAAGCATGCCGTACCAGGGGCGTTGACGATGCCCGCTGCAGGAAGTTTCAGCCCAGTTATGTACTATGCCGCACCAACAGTTGATGCCGCTAAGAATTTCATCATGCGTGGTGTAGAACCTGATCAAGACGAGTTCGTGATATACCTCGATGGTACGCAGAAAAAGCTTATGTTACGAACGTTAGCTAACCCGGTGAGCGGGAACGCATTACGCACGAGCTGTCCATCAAATGTTGCAACTACTACGTGCCCTGCAGACCGTACTTTAGCCGAAGATGTTATTTCCGTTGCCACGAGGTATTTTTCGAAGTCGGGTAATTCTATTAACTGGAACGATGTTAAAGACCCCGACACGGGTGCTTCTATTGGCCCGGACTACCCGGACGTAGAAGTAGTTGAACTTACCATTACACTCAAAAAACGCGCCGTTATACACGGCCAGGCCGATAGCATTAGCAACACAACGGTACGTGTGGCATTAAGGAATGGGTAGCCTATGAAACGAAATAGCCAGCGTGGTTCCATACTTGTAACTATACTTGCAGTTACAATATTTTTGACGATGCTAATTATGGGGCTCGTCGTCTTGGCGAGCGCTAATTTGCAGCGGGCACGCGGTCGTATCATGCAACTACAAGCGCAGTACTCGGCCGAGTCGGGCGCTGACTTTGCCATAGCAAAGCTCAATGATAGCAGTAATGCCAGCGCCGAATCGTATGCAGGAACGGGTGGCCAGGTGACTGTATTAACCGCCAAGCAATATCGTTCGACATTCTCCACCACAGTAACGACAGGATTATCGGCAAAAGAGCGGATTATCACCTCTACTGGCTATGTCTATGCCCCTGCGACGTCGACCAGCCCAATACATACCCGTAAGATTCGTGTTATCGCTCAGCGTACGGCATCGACAACGGCCTCTTCGATGTTAAGCCGTACCATCATTGATGTGGCGAGCGGTGTAAAGAATATTTATGCAAAAGAAGTTTACGTCAATGACTACATTTTGCTGCAAAAAAATGTCAACGTTTTTGTGGCCGAAAATGTCACTGTAGCCGGTAAGGATGCGACAGCCAATAAGTGCTCGATAAGCGGTACGGGTACTCTGCAAAAACCGACCACATTTGAGACGGCGGGGCAGACCAAATCAATTTATAATTTGGCATATAACAATTGCATCAACCCGCCAGGCAACAGTAGCAATACCAATTTTGAGATTCATGCCAACCGAACAGATTTGCACACAATTCAATCTATGCGCATCCCATGGGGCCAGTACATGGATAGTAGTTTCCAGAACGCCGCTGGGGGTAATTGTAATGACTGGACGAGTGGCGCATCGCCGCGACTTATACCCCGTACTGGCAATGACAAGAAAACCCACTACCCTGATTCTGGCACGAACATAGCATCATCATGTGGAACGAGTGGTGACGTTGCACTTGGCGACAATATAACCTACACAATTCGCAATCATGCGCATATTCGGGCAAATTTGTGTGCGGCATCGGCCTGTAACCCCATCTTCAATAATCCAGATGTGGGCGATATGAAGTTTGTATTCGTCGAGGGAACAATCAATTTTGATTCGCTGCGAACCACGGCGGGTAGTGGACCGATCGTGTTCGTAACGTATGGTGCCGACCCGGCTTCCAAGACTGGCACATGTCCACATGGCGGCTCGCTCTATCTTGGCAAGTCGAACATCGAGACGTTGGCACCGAAAGCCTATCTCCTTGCTACCTATGGTCTTTGTATTAACCAGACAAAATTCTCGACTACTCAAGATGCACTGGGCGGTGTCGCAGGCAAGAGCATTTACATATCGTCGAACTCAGGTCAGCCTTGGAGCCTTCGCTTGGACCCAACGTTTCCTGTCAATCAAATCCCCATCGATTTATCGTGGCGCCAGACTGGCTATCAGCGTCTATGAGACCTTACGTGAGCATCCTTCTTGTCACTGGTGTATATGGAGGCTGTGTGCTATCATAAGCACAAGAAGTTATATGCTTAGATGGGCAGCATGAAGCAAAAAAAAGTACAAAACGCACCAGTTTCACCCCTATTTTTTGAGGATAAGCCTTTGTTTGGTCTCGATATTGGGCATAGCTCCGTGCGCGTTATGCAGGTCACAAAAGGCAAGCCTAAACCACGTATCACTGGCTATGGTGTCACGGCATTTGACCCCAATGCTATCGAGGATGGTATTATTGTGCATCCTGACCTCATTGCTCAAGCTATACAAAACTTGTTTAAGCACAATCTAATTGGTGATATCACGACAAATCGCGTGGCACTGTCGGTACCGGTCTCGCGGGCATTTACTCGTTCGATTGACGCACCAAAGTTGTCTGACAAAGATTTAGCCGAAGCTGTCAAAACCGAGGTCGAGCAGTACATCCCAGCCGCACTTGAAAGCCTGTATATTGACTATTCGAAGGTCGTTGACGCCAAGGGTAAAATGAGTGTGTTTGTTGTGGCGATGCCCCGGCGAATTGTTGATTCGTATGTTATGTTGGCACGGTTGCTCGGGCTTGAGACTGTTTTGATACAAACATCGAGTGGGGCGGGAGCGAATCTGTTTGCCCGTGACTCACAGAGTGATCTTGCAACGGTGCTTGTTGACTTTGGTAGTGATAGCGCCGATATCACTATTTTTGACAAGAACCCCATTGTGAGTGGCACTGCGCCGTGTGGCGGTGAACAGATTACGCAAATAATCGCTAAAGCGCTAAACGTGACCGACCAAGAAGCAATCATGATTAAATCGCGCTATGGGTTGACGTTGAGCAAGAAGCAAAAGCAAATAGAAGAGGCGCTAAAACCAACACTTGGTTTACTGACACGCGAGATTCGCCGTACGGTGCGCTACTACGAAGAACGCAGCAAGGCAAAACGACCGATTTCTCAGATTGTAATAATGGGCGGCGGAGCAAATATGCCTGGTTTAGCGGACTATCTAACCAATGATCTTCGTTTGCCAGTTCGTTCTTTTGACCCGATTGCTTACCTAAGCTTTGGACGGCTGCAGCCATTTAATGCTGGAGAGCGTATGTCATATGTGACGGCCGCAGGGTTGGCATTATATGACCCACGCGAGGTGTTTCAGTCATGATTAACTTGCTGCCACCGCAAATGAAAGACGGCTACCGTTATGCGCGGCGCAACCATCATCTGGTACACTGGATTGTTGTTCTTGTATTTGGCCTGGTTGGCGCAGTTTCGCTAGTTGGAGTCGGGTTTTTGTATTTGCACCAAGCAGCCAAACAGTACCAGACAAATGTTGCGCTGGCAGAAGGTAACCTTAAGAGCAAGAATTACACACAGGTGCAAAAAGAAGTTACAGAGATTTCAAATAACCTTAAGCTTACTAAGCAGGTATTATCTAAACAAGTCCTGTTCTCTGAACTGCTGAAGCAACTTGGTGCACTCATGCCAAAAGATACTCGGTTGATTGGTTTGTCAATATCACAGGCTACGGGCGCAATCGATATCTCGGCCAAGGCACGGAGCGTTGAAGCTGCTACACAGATTCAGGTTAATTTGACCGACACGAGTAGTAAACTCTTTACCAAGGTAGACATTAACTCAATTAGTTGTGGTACGGCTAGTGAAAATGATACGTACGACTGTATGGTAACATTGCGCGCATTGTTTGCACCAAATAACCCATTTATGCTTATTGGGGACGCTACCAAAACATCGGGGACTAAGCAGTGACAAGTAAAAAAACGTTCTACGCGCTACTGACAACAACCCTTGTCTTAGCGGTCGCAATCTTGGGAAGTGCGTTTGGTGCAAATGCGGTTTTAACCAGTAAGGCTGAGTCACTTAGTAAACTAAAAGCCCACAACCAAGTCCTGGACGACTTGCGGGTAGCACTGTTGCTCAACAAGAGTGACATCAAACGGTATGCCGAGCTGAACAAGCTCGCCAAGGCTATTGTGCCGCAAGACAAAGATCAGACTCAAACGGTGCGCGAAATAGTTAAGATTGCCCGCGATAGTGGTATCTCACGGCTGACATCGGTTACCTTCCCGGCGTCAACGCTTGGTGCTGCGGCCGGCAGCGCTGCGGCAGGCACCACTGGCGGTATCACACAAGTTACGCCCATTAAGGGTATGGCTGGCGTGTATGTGTTGCCTATAACGGTCACGAACGGACAGAATGATTTAGTGAGCTACAATCAGTTCATCACCTTTCTCGCTGGGCTTGAGAACAACCGGCGTACTGCACAGGTGACAAGTGTGACCATTACACCCGATACGACCAACCCAAACCGCATCGCATTTTCACTAATCGTAAACGAGTATATCAAGCCATGAGTAAGCAACTTACAACCGATAGCTTGAAAAAATCGGCCAGTCAATTCCTGCGCGTTGTCAATAGGTACCGTAGCATCATCTTCTTTCTTGTGTTGGCATCGTTATATGGCTTCATCATCTGGCGTATCAATGTGCTAAGCACGGCACCGCCCAGCGAAGCAGATATTAAGTCCGCCGAGCAAACCGCAGTGCCGAGCCCTAAGATAGATGCAGCTTCGGCTCGTGCTATCAACAACCTCAAAGATAACAGCGTGCGTGTACAGACACTTTTTGAAGACGCGCGCAATAACCCGTTTAACGAGTAGTACTGCCAACTGCTCGATTTGCTTTGGTTGATGGGTGGTTATGGTATGGGTGAATCGTCCGGTGTAGTGGCTGTCTGAGGGGCTTGTGGCTGGGGGGTGCTCTGCTTTTGATATGCGAGAAAACGTTGGTATTGTTCGGGGTCGACGGAAATCGTGGTTTTATGCGTGTTGTTAGTAGCCATCGATATGTCGTCAGGGTCCTGGGGGAGTGTGCCACTCTCAAGGGCAGTGATGAAGCGCTCGTGCGCTTCGGCTATATCATTTGCGACTGAATTTGGGTCAGGTATGTATGTGAACTCATAATTATCTTGTTCCCCCGGCGTTTCGATAGTCAGTTTGCCGTAGCCAAAAAGATTACCCAAGAAGTCTTGCCTCACGGTTATGTCGGCAACTTGCTGTAGGCTAAGTTGCGAGACTTTATCACTGAAGAGGCTTGTCTGAAGCACCTGGAACAAAGCCTCATCAGTAAGCACGAGCTTCTCTTGCGTTTTTATCCAGACGGGGATGTAGCTAAAAGCAAGCACGAGCAGAGAAAAAAGCCCTGAAAAAATAAAGGCAAGTTGGCTGTACTGAGGTGCAATAATGGCCGTACCAGCCGAAAATTGAGGAGAGGTGAGTAAAACTGTCAGACCAAGTACGATAAAGATAACTGTGACGGCGATGAGCAATGGGATGATATAGGCCATGACGTGATGCTTGTAGTATCCGATGACAGTCTCGTCACTGCCAATAGGCAGTTTGGCGTGAAAGTATCTATTGAGCTCTTTGGTTGGTTTCATACTGGTACATTATACCAAGTTTTGTTGATTGTCATCGTTATGGGGCTTGCCGAGGTGGCGATGTGCCTTGGCGGTGGCACGGCGGCCACGTGGCGTGCGCTCGATAAAACCAATTTGCATGAGGTATGGCTCGTAAAAATCTTCAATCGTTGTCGCTTCGTCTCCGGTGAGAGCGGCGATAGTCGTGAGCCCGACGGGGCGGTCGCCGTATGCTTCGATCATACGCTCGAGCAAGTGGCGGTCAGCTGGGTCGAGCCCCATCTCGTCTATCTCAAGCATAGCAAGGGCTTTTTGGGTGATAGTGTCGTCGATGATGCCATCACCGTTGACGTCGGCGTAGTCGCGAACACGCTTGAGTAGCCGGTTAGCGATGCGCGGTGTCAGGCGAGCTCTGGTCGAGAGCAGGGCAGCCGAGGCCGGGTCAATCTTGGCATCGAGAATGCGGGCCGAGCGGGTGATAATCCGGGATATCTCATCTGTGGTATAAAACTCGTGTCGGTAGATGTGGCCAAAACGGTCGCGCAGTGGAGCGGCCAGGCTGCCGGTACGTGTTGTCGCCCCAACGATGGTGAATTTGGGTAGGTCGAGCCGGACCGAGCGGGCCGCGGGCCCCTTGCCTATGACGATATCGAGTTTGAAATCTTCCATTGCGCTATACAGTACCTCTTCAACGGTGCGACCAAGGCGGTGGACCTCATCGATAAAGAGGATGTCGCCGTCTTGCAAGTTGGTGAGGATGCTCGCAAGGTCGCCGGCTCGCTCGATAGCCGGCCCACTCGTTATGCGCAATCCCGCACCCATTTCGTTGGCAATCACGGTCGCCATGGTGGTTTTGCCGAGACCGGGTGGGCCATAGAGCAAGACATGGTCGATGGGCTCTTCGCGTTTTTTGGCGGCATCGATTGCCAGTTGCAAGTTTTTCTTTAGCCGTTCCTGCCCGATATAATCTGCAAAAGTCTGCGGACGCAGGCTAACTTCAATCTGCTGCTCTTCTTCGGCATCATCGTGAACACTCGTATCAACAATCCTATCAATCGCCATAGTACCCTACATTATGGCACATAAGTTGGGTCCCAGCACGTGCGGAGATTTTTATTGAGTGCAGCGAGTGTTTTTATTTCGGTGTTGTCGAGCTCGAAATCAAAGATGTCGATGTTCTCGGCAATGCGAGCTGGAGTAATTGATTTTGGCAAGACGACAAGGTCGTTTTGTAAACACCAACGGAGCATGATCTGCGCGGATGATTTGCCGTGCTTTTGCGCGATTTTGGTGAGGGTCGGGGCATTCACGCTCTTACCGTGGGCGAGCGGAGAGTAGGCTTCGACGGTAATGTCGTGTGTACGGCAATAATTGAGCAGCTCGGGCTGCTGCAAAAAGACGTGCAACTCAACTTGGTTGACAGCGGGCATTTCGTTCGCGTATGATTTCATTTCTTCAAGATGCCGGATGGTGTAGTTGCTAACGCCAATGGTGCGCGCTCTGCCTGCCGCTTTGATTTTTTCGAGTTGTTGCCAGGCGGCTTTGCGGGCGATCGGGACAGGGAAGTGCAGGAGGAGTAAATCAATATAGTCAGTCTGAAGATTCTCGAGTGAGGTGGCAAAACTCTTTGGCGTACGCCTAGTGCCAAAATTGCTTATATGAATTTTGGTTGTCAAGAAGAGCTCATCACGCACTAGCCCACTAGTTCGCCAGGCTTGCCCGAGCAACGCTTCGTTGCCATATGCCTGTGCGCTGTCAAAATGCCGATACCCCGCCTCGGTTGCCGCCCCAAAAGCAGCGTTGAACGCAATTTCATCAGTGATTTGCCAAAGTCCTAGACCGACCTGTGGAACAGAAAGCATAGTTACGGTTTCAATACCTTGTAATTATTCAGAACTCGGCCAAGCGATAAGCACTCACTCGACAGTAGTTCTAGCCGCGATTCAAATGCCTTGTTACCAAATACTGGACGACCGTTTGTCAAAATGTAGGGGACAACCGTGAGGTGTACTTCATCGACAAGATTATCTCGCAGAAACGATCCGTTCAGCTCACCCCCGCCAATGAGCAGGACTGTTTCGAGCCCGGCCTCTTTGACTATTCGAACCGCATCAGCGGGGCTTGTGACGACAATGTATGGTTCGGGCGCGCTAAACTGGGGGTCTCGCGTGACGATAATTTTGCATTTTGCGGTCACATCTCCAAAATTTCCCTCAAGATAATCTCTCATGACAATCTCATATGTCTCGCGCCCAATGACAATGTTGTCATACTTTGCTACTTCAACCAGCATGTCTACCCAGCCTTCGTGGGGAAGCCAGTCTTCCGAACCGTCTTCGCGGGCGATCATGCCGTTGACCGATATAACCATGTCAAGAATGACGTTCATCTGTTTAGCTCCTTCGCAGTTTCAAGTACAATTGGTCGGTAATCTATACTGGTGGCTATAGGTGTACTCGCACTAAATATGGCCAGGTCGACCCATTCCGCCCGATCGGCGTGAGTGATTTCGTACTCATCAAGCCCCTCGGTTGAAATCTCGCCGCCAATCATCTCGCAGGCATAATAGAGGCAGAGCGAATGTACAACCTTGCGGTCATTCGGGCTATCTGGGTCCCAAGCAAAAAAATTCTCGCGCATGGTGATAAGCTTTTTCACCTTTACATCGATCCCAGTTTCTTCCTTTACCTCACGTATGACTGCCGAATCGCATGTCTCGTCAATCTCAACGCCACCGCCCGGTAAATCATAGCCCCCTCTGCGCTGCGGGAATAGCAATATTTTATTGTCACTGATTACGACCGCATATACTGACGGCCGCCATTGAAGCTCATCGCTATCGAACGAGTGTTTCTTGCCGTCGAACGAGCTTGCAAAAAGGGGTGTAGTCACGTACCTATCCTTTCAATGCTAATTTTATGCGGTCTTCGGTGGAAAGTGTGGGGTCGATATTTTGCAGAGCGGCTGTTGCATCAAGCTCGGAATAGCCAAGGGTTATAAGTGCCTGCAGAGCTTCGTCGCTAGTGTTTACCCCACCACGCGTGATGAGTGCCTCGGCTTCGCTGGTGCTGGCTAGCCCAACTTTGTCGCGCAGCTCGACCACGATTTGCTCTGCAGCACGTTTGCCAACACCCTTGGCACTCTGGAGCGTTTTGACATCGCCACTGGCAATGGCGCCGCGTACGGTTGCGGCAGCGCCAATGTCGAGCACGGCGACAGCGACCTTAGGCCCAACATTTTTAACACCAAGTAACTGCTCAAAGAGTTTTTTTGTGCCGAGCTCGCTAAAGCCAAAAAGGTCATAGGCTTGCTCACGGACGTGCTCGTGCACATACAGCCTGGCTTCTTTGCCGTCGTAGAGTTTGCCATAATCTTCGGCTGTTACGCTCAGACCATAGCCTACCCCACCTACATCAACGATGACACTACCATCGACCTGTTTCTCAATAATCCCCCGTAAACTTGCAATCATACCGTCTATTATCGCATCTTTTCTTTGCGTCAGGGTCCGACCCTGACGCAAACACCTAAGGATGACAAAATATCGGTTATGCTTGCGTCAGGGTCCGACCCTGACGCATACTATTGTTATGCCAGGTAAAAATATTATCAAGCAGTATGTACCCGAGAGCTACTATCATATCTACAGTCGAGGGGTGAACAAGGACATTACGTTTGGCGGAGAGGCTGACTACTATGCTTTCTGCGGGTTATTAAAGCGATATTTATCTCCAAAAGCCGCGCAAAGTAAAACTCGTCATCGATACACAAAATTCAATGATCGTCTTGAGCTTATAGCTTATGCAATGATGCCGAATCATATCCACCTTTTTATCTATCAGCACGACGAGTATGCCATTCGTGACTTTATGCATTCGCTGCTCACGAGCTACTGCATGCAATACAATAAAATTCACAAGCGTGTTGGGCCACTGTTTCAGAGCAGATATCGAGCGTGCCTAATCTCGGAAGATAAATATCTACAGCATATCTCACGTTATATCCACCTCAACCCATACGATTGGGATAGCACGGACAGAACAAGCCTTGATTTTTATACGGGTAAACGCTGGGCGGATTGGATCCATCCCGAGTATGTTATGCAAAATTTCAAAGACCCAAATGAGTATTTGGATTTCTTGCGCGATTATGAGGACGTGAAGGTAATGAATGATGAGCTCAAATGGGAACTTGCAACGATTGAGGATGGGGAATAAGTTGAAGATGACGCAGGTTGGTGCGAAACGTTAGGCGCGGGTCATTAGTGAGTGGGTGATGGCGGTGGCGAGAGCGTCGGCACAGTCGTCGGGTTTGGGGGCTTCGCGGAGTGAGAGGTGCAAGCGTACCATTTCCTGTATCTGTTTCTTGGTCGCGCGACCGTAGCCCGTCAATGTTTGCTTAATCTGCAGCGGTGTGTACTCGGCAATCAGCAGACCAGCTTGGTGGCCAGTGAGCATTGCGACGCCGCGGGCATGCGAAACGCTCATCGCAGTTGTGACGTTCTGTGCGAAAAAGAGCTTCTCGATAGACATGGCATCGGGCTTGGTCTCAGCAATGATTTGTTGCAACCCGCTATATATCTCGCCCAGCCGCTCGGGAAGCGGAGTATGCGCCGGTGTCGTGATGACACCAGCGGTTATGAGTTTTGATTTGCCCCGCGTAACTTCTATTACGCCAAACCCCAAAATCCCTGTGCCAGGATCAATCCCGATTATTTTCATACATACAGTGTAACAGTTTCGAAAGTCTAACTTTTAGGCAACGGGGGATTTAGTCTTGAGTAGTGCCAAAAGCTCATCGTGCACAACGCCGTTGCTGGCAACAAAGCCCTTTGTGGGCTGGTCATATCGTTGGTCATTGCCAAAAAGGTCGGTGACTTTACCACCCGCCTCCTCGACGATTATTTTTGAAGTAGCGCCGTCGTGCGGGTACGGACTTGACGTCAAGATTGCCGCGTACTGCCCATTTGCCACTAACATTGATGTAATAACTGAAGACCATGCCGTCGTGACAATGCAACCACGGTTGTGCAGCTCGTATATAAAGTTCGGGTCGCGTCCTACCATGTTGCCCTTTAGCGAAAAGCCTGTCGCATCAACAACCGAGTTTTTGAGAGCACCCGAGCTGACGCGTATCGGTGTGGTATTCACGAAGGCACCGTGGCCGGCTACTGCGTAGAAAAGGCGGTCGAGGAAGGGGTCATACACAACACCAAGCACGGGTGCGCCGTCTATGACGAGAGCGATGACAAAAGTTGAAATTGGTAGCCCATGTGCGAATGGTACTGTGCCATCTATCGGGTCACAGACCCATGTGCGGAAGCCGCCGTTATGGGCGCTTTCTTCTTCGCCGAGTACATTGTCTGCGGGGAAACTTGCGGCGATGCGTTCAATAACCATGCGGTTTATAGCGATATCAGCTTCAGTTACGGGTGTTGTGTCGTGTTTCCACTCCTTCGTAGTCCCTTTTTTGAACCATTCGAGCATGACTTTTCCGGCTTCAAGGGCGAGGTTTTGGGCAAACTCAAGTTCTTTGTCGTAGGTCATGTGCTCCCCTGGGGGTTGCATTGCTGGATTGCATTATATACAAAGGGCGCACGGAGTTTGCCGGCATCATTCAGGGCTTGAATTTCTCGAAAGCTGAGCCACTGAGCACTCAGTATCTCTTCGCCGTCAACCATAAGCTTGCCGCCTACTATCTCTGCACGGAAGACATGAAAGTGCCGTTCAATTTTTGCGTCATACAAATCAACAAGCGGTGTTTCTGAAACGATGCGAACTTCGTAGCCCGTCTCCTCGCGGGCTTCGCGTATGGCAGCATCAACTAGCGTCTCGCCTGGGTCGACATGGCCGGCCGGTAGATTCCAAAGCCCGTAAGCACTTGGCTTGCCCTCTTGCACGAGCAAAAACCGACCTTCATCGTTACGTAAAACTACGCCTGATATATCACGAACTTTGGGCATATTTAGCCTAATAGGCTTTCGTCGATGTCGAAATTGACGTGGGTGTTGCTGACATCGTCGACGTCATCGAGCGCGTCCATGAGCCGCATAATCTTGCCAGCAGTGTTGGCGTCGGTAACTTCTACGGTATTGTTGGGCACATAGGTTAGTTCGGCTTCGGTAATCTCATGCCCTGCGGCTTTGAGCGCATCGCGGACCTTGGCGAGGTCGGATGCAGCTGTGTAGACGACCGACTCACCATCTTCGTCCTGGACGTCCTCAGCGCCTGCGTCGAGCGCTTCGAGCATAAAGTCGTCACCGGTAGCCTTAACGCGAATCATGCCCTTGTGGTCAAACTGGAAGGCCACAGCACCCTTTTCGGCTATGTTACCGCCGTGCTTGCTGAAGGCTAGGCGTACTTCTGGGTAGGTGCGGTTGAGGTTATCGGTTGCGACTTCGACCAAGATGGCGACACCACCGGGGCCGTAGCCCTCGTAGAGGACTTCTTGCAGCTGGGCGGCATTTTTGTCTTTGACGCGGTCGATTGCGCGCTGAATGTTCGCAGCTGGCATATTACTCGTTTTGGCTTTGTCCATGGCAAGACGCAGCGCGAAGTTGGTGTCGGGGTCGGTGCCGCTACGGGCGGCGATGGCAATCATATTGCCAAGCTTAGTAAATACCGCACCGCGCGCAGCGTCCTTGACACCCTTTTGGCGTTTAATCGTTGACCATTTACTGTGTCCTGACATAGTGACCTCCGTTTGCTATCTGTTATTGTAGCAAATATCAGCTGCGTGACACAAGGAACCCTCGCAGAACGACCTACATGAGCGAGATTTAGTCGTTGCCGACCTGTCCGCTCATGCTGGCTATCGGACCCATGACGCTCGCGGCGATGAGGCCGACACCGGCGCCGAGGAAGAGAATCATAACAGGTTCAATAACGCTAGCCAGTCCATCGATGGCGACCGACACTTCTTCTTCATAAAAATCGGCTACTTTGATAAGCACAGTATCGGTCGTGCCAGTCTCTTCACCGACAGCGAGCATCTGTGAAACAATCTTTGGGAAGTGGTCGCTCTTGGCGATAACCTCAGAAAGCTGTTTACCATTTTTAACGTCTTGAGCGGCTAAAGCCAGCTCTTTTTCGATGACTTTATTGCCAATGGCGCCCCCCGTGACCGCGAGTGCATCGAGCACGCCCACGCCGGCCGACATCAATGATGCGAAGGTGCGCGAGAACCGTGCGATAGCGACTTTGGTGACGATAGTTTTTACGATAGGCGTACGGAGCATTAGGGCATGGAACTGGTACTTGCCTTTCGGTGTCTTGATGTAGCGCATTACGAGCCAGACGGTAATAACTACAGCGGGTATGACTATGTAGGCATATTTGCGTGAGATATTGCTGATATCGAGCAGGACTTGCGTGTAAATGGGCAGTTTAGCATCTGGCCCGCCGAGGTCTTTCAGTATGGCTGAAATTTTTGGCATGAGGAAAAACATAATCCCAAAAAAGGCCGCCACGGTTATAACCAAGATGACTATCGGGTACATCATGGCACTTTTAATCTTGCGTTTGATGCTGGCATTTTGCTCGACCTGGGTCGCGAGGCGTTTCAGAATCTCATCAAGAATGCCACCCTCTTCGCCGGCACGCACCATGTTTACAAAGACATCATCAAAGACACGCGGGAACTTGCCAAACGCATCGCCAAGCTGTGTGCCACCCTCAATATCCTTACAAATTTTACCGAGGACTTGGCGAAAATACGGGGTGTTGGGCGTGTCTTTGAGGGTGTTGAGGCCGCGGGCAAGTGGGACGCCGGCGGATATCATTGTTGAAAGCTGACGGGTGAAGATGACGAGGTCGCTTGTGCGAACTGATTGGCCAAATTTGACGCGGTTGACGTTGCCTTTTGTCTCGGTGACAAGCAGCGGGTGAAGGCCTTGGTGGGTTAGGGCTGCGATGGCTGCAGCGCGGTCGGCGGCTTCGAGCGTGCCGCTGATGGTCTGATTGTCTTTTTTGAGGGCTTTAAAGGTGAATTGCATGTTTGTCCTATTATTTTTCTGCTGCAGTAACGCGCAAGATTTCCTCGATGGTTGTTTGACCGCGCAGCGCCTTGATGAGTCCGTCGTGTTGCATGGTCAACATACCTTCACTCAGGGCTTGGTCCTGGAGTTTTTCGCTTGTCGAATTACCAACGATTAACTGTTGGATTGCACTGCTGTTGTTCAGAACTTCGTATATGCCCATGCGCCCGCGGTAGCCATTGTGATTGCAGCTGTCGCAGCCGTCTTCGTGTGCGCGCCAGAGTCGGGTAATGCCCTTTTCGGTGGTGGCGAGCTTGCTGGGGTCGCTTTTGTTTGTTTTGCTTGGGTTTGACGCGCCGATGCCGCCTTCGAGGGCAGACTTTTCGAGTTCATGCAGTTTGCGGACACTTGCCGCGTCTTTAAGCTGGAACACCCGAGTAAGTTGTTGGAGTTCGGTGCTATCAGGCGCATAATCTTCGCGGCAGTCGGGGCAGAGGCGGCGCACCAGACGCTGGCCGATGACGATTCGTACGGTGCTGGCAATGAGGAAGGGCTCGATATCCATGTCGAGTAGGCGAGGCAGACACGTAGCGGCATTATTGGTGTGAAGTGTGCTGAAGACAAGGTGACCAGTCAGGGCAGCCTGAACGGCTAGGTCGGCCGTTTCGCCGTCGCGAATCTCGCCCACCATGATGATATTGGGGTCTTGACGAAGTAGGGCGCGGAGGCCACTGGCGAATGTCATGCCGGCAACGGGGTTAACCTGCGTCTGGTTGGCGCCAATCACGTGGTACTCGATTGGGTCTTCGACAGTGCTAATGTTGACGCCAGGGTTGTTGAGCATGCTGAGCACACTAAATAGGCTGGTTGACTTACCTGATCCCGTTGGACCGGTGACGAGCACCATGCCGTGAGGCTGCACTATGGCATGCTGGACAGCTTGCAAAGCATAACCCCAGTAGCCGAGCTCTTCGAGCGTTGCAGGCTTACTTGATTCGTCGAGAATACGCATGACAACCTTTTCGCCGTCGATGATTGGCAGGGTTGAGACGCGCAGGGCATAGACGTGGTTGTTAATTGAGATTTTAAAGCGGCCGTCTTGTGGTGCTCGGTGCTCGTCGATTTTGAGGTTGGCAAGGATTTTAATGCGCGAGACAAGTGAACCAAGCACTTTGCGTGGAAGTTTGTTCGCTTCGCGCAAAATGCCGTCGACACGGTAGCGGATGAGTACAAAACTCTCGCGCGGTTCAATGTGGATGTCGCTGGCGCCATTCTTTACGCCGTAGTCGATAATCAAATTGACCGTTTGAGCAATGGGTGAATCTTCGGAGAGTTCATCTTTGTCAATCGTTTCTTCGGCGTCGTCTTTGTTCTGTATGGCAATGACTTTTTGTAGCTCGCTGCCGACGCTACCATCGGTGTATTGGTCAAGGGCAGACTGAACAGTTGTAGCGGTGGCGATGTGGACGCGAACGGGCTTGTTAAGCTGCTTTTGCACAAAACTAATAGCAGGTACATCGTCGGGGTCTTCCATGGCAACATAGATGATGCCGTCGCCATCCTCTTTGAATGCGACAACACGGTACTGCCGTGCGACCCGGTCAGGGATGAGCTCGAGGGTTTCCACAGATAGCTCTTTTGGGTTGAACTCGACGTAGGGTACATCAATTTCGGCAGCGTACAACTTGGTTAGCTCTTTTTCGCTCAGCGTGTTGGTCGTGACGACGACATCTTGCAGTGGTTTCTTCTCACTCTTTTGCTGTTCGAGTAGTGCGGCGAGTTGCTCGTCGCTAAACTTGCCCGTAGACGCAAGCAATCGTTCCACCAAACTATCAGATATGCGCATTTACTTTAATTATACCGCAAACCATAACCATTTCCACAGTTTTCTCTGCTCCGTTGTAATTTTGTGAGGACGGACCTATAAACATCGT
>CAYZFT010000009.1:0-2353 GCA_964477925.1 uncultured Candidatus Saccharibacteria bacterium | reverse complement strand
CCTCGCGAATGGCGACACTATGAGTACTCGAGCCTGCCGTATTATTTGCAACAGGTATCAGATGAATGGGTTGACCCAACAATGATTCTCGACATGTTTCACGACGCCAACGACTATCTGACATTCGTGCAGGATTATGAGCAAAATAAAGAGATGATGGACATTTTGAAGCACGAATTAGCCAACGGGAATGAAGTCTAAACGACTTTTATAGGACGGACCTATAAAAGTCAAAACGACGGTTGTGTGGCGGTAGTTTGTTTGGTATACCTGATGTACAACATTAATGATTCAGGCGACTTTCTTGGGTCGCCGTAGACGAAAGGACGAGGTATAAAATATGGCAAAAGCAACAAGCGACAAAGTGGACAATACTAAAGGTGACAAGGCAGAGGGCGAAGGCAAGGCTAAGGCGCTTGGGTTAGCACTTGAGACTATTGAAAAACAATTTGGCAAAGGCTCAATTATGAAACTGGGCGAGAACCAGGGCATTGAAGTTGAGTGCACTCCAACGGGTAGCCTGAGTCTTGACCTTGCACTCGGCGGGGGTATCCCTAAGGGGCGTATCGTTGAGATATATGGGCCAGAGAGCTCGGGCAAGACAACCCTGACGTTACACGCAATAGCTGAAGTCCAAAAGCGCGGTGGCACCGCTGCTTTTATCGACGCAGAGCACGCGCTTGACCCAGCTTATGCCAAGCGTATTGGCGTGGACATCGAAAACCTACTGCTCAGCCAGCCAGATAACGGCGAGCAGGCGCTCGAAATAACTGAGACATTAGTTCGATCAAATGCAGTTGACCTTATTGTCGTTGACAGTGTTGCGGCGCTCGTACCGCGCGCTGAGATTGAAGGTGATATGGGCGACAGCCACATGGGCTTGCAAGCTCGACTCATGAGCCAAGCACTTCGAAAGCTAACAGGTGTGATTAGCCGCAGTAAAACGACTGTTATTTTCATCAACCAGATTCGTATGAAGATTGGTGTCATGTTTGGCAACCCAGAGACGACTACCGGCGGCAACGCGCTGAAATTCTATGCTTCGGTGCGCATGGACATCCGTCGTATTAGCCAGATTAAGGTCGGTGATAGCATTATCGGCAACCGTACCCGTGTCAAGGTCGTCAAGAACAAGATCGCGCCGCCATTCCGTGAAGCCGAGTTTGACATTATGTACAACCAAGGCATCTCGACGGCTGGTGACATACTCGACTTGGCCGTGACGAACAATATCGTTGAAAAAGCTGGTGCGTGGTTTGCGTACGGCGGTGAAAAAATCGGTCAAGGCCGCGAAGCCGCCAAGACATATCTCGAATCAAACCCGAAAGTCCAGGCCGAGATCGCCAAAAAAGTGCTCGAAGCTGCTACGAAGGAATAAAAATGTCAGAACGATTATTTTCCAGCGAAGACATCAAGAGAAATAACGCGTTAATCGCTGCAGAATTGGGGGAAGTCGTGGCTATCTTTACCATAGAAGGTGTACCGCGAGGGGGCGCACCTGTAGCTGTGAAAGAAGCGTGGGTGGGGGTCTCGCTGCCGGTTCGAAGTGTAAATCATGAAACGGGAATGATGCCTGGCCGAGAGGTCGCATTTGATGAAATTACCCAGCGCTACAACGAGATTGATAGCCCAGTAAGAGTGTATGGTCTTGACGCGGTGATGTGTTTGGACAATGCTGGGAAAAATGTCGCAGCACAATACTGGTTAGACACTGGTTTCGTATTTGCAACTTTAGTTTTTAGAGCCGACGAAGGTAAACTTAGCCCGATCGTTGAAACAGAATAAATGAAAAATGCAATCATTTTGCACGGTACCCAGGGGTCGCCAGATGGAAATTGGTTTCGCTGGCTTGAGGCTGAGTTCCGACGGCGAGGTTTTGAGGTGTGGTTGCCTCAGCTCCCGCACGCACAGTTGCCCAGTCTGCGCGAATGGATAGATTTTGTCCGTTCAGACTGCCCCTTTGGCATAGACGGAGATACGCTTATCGTTGGACATAGCAGCGGTGCGATATTGGCGCTGCTGATAGCTAGTGAGTCACAGGAGAAACCTGGTCTGGTAGTGGCGGTCTCGCCGTTCGTACCGACCAGCACTGCGTACGTTGCGACATCGTGGGAGAATAACGCCCGACTATTCGACATTGACGTCGAGAAGCTGCTTCGTCCACTTTCGGCCGACAACCATGACGATGAGGAATCGAATGTCATTGTCGTGCATTCTGATGACGACCCATACATTCCGCTCAGTGTTGCGGAGTACATTGCTACTGTATGTAGCGGTGAGTTGGTTGTTATGCCAGGGCAAGGCCATTTTAATCTTGAAAAAGGACCAGAGTATACAGCATTCCCGGAACTAA
>CAYZFT010000008.1:0-24840 GCA_964477925.1 uncultured Candidatus Saccharibacteria bacterium | reverse complement strand
TACATAATGTATTGACTTTGCTGTTATGTTGTGTTATTATAACGCTTAATGGAAATTTCACGAAAATTAGTCGCACTAGGTAGTGCGCTTGCATTTACCGTTGCGGGTTGTGCTATTGATGCCAAAGGCTCGTTAGAAACGCTCCCCAGTGCCACGACGTCAGCAAACCCGGTCGAAGATGACCCTTTATATGGTGGTCCGGAGGCTGCACGTCGTCTGCTCGGCAGCAACGCAGCACTCAATATCATTGATGTGTCGGTTGCAAACGCGTCAACAGCTATGCAACTAAATTTATATGAAGATAATGAATTTAATTCACTTGCCGACACAGAGGCGAATGCGTTTGTCAAGGATTTACATCGCCCAAAGGGTAAGTTTCGCTCAGAAATCGCAAAGTCCTTTGCACAGGCAACGCTTGACAGGTACAAACCATCGGGGCTCAGCTATGTTAAAACACAGCCAATCACCCTTGACGGTGGATGTGTCGATTATTGGCACCAAGAAGAGCTCGGGCCATTAACCCAGTTAATCAAAGATTCAGCGAAACAGAACAAGCTAAATTTCGCCGTCATCGAAGCATTTGGTTGCAAGCCCCCAAAAGATGAAAGCGGCGTGGCTGGGTTTGCTTCGCCAGATACTATCCCCGTCATCATGAAAGGGCAATCAGCCGGAATGGACTATGCTGTAATACACGAGGGTGGGCACTATTTAGGGTTGCCACACGCGGGCATCGCCGAGTGCAGCGACGCTACAACTATTCAGGGATGCACACCGTCTAAAACCGCAGACGATTGGTCGGTCATGTCATATCAACGAATAACGCAACAATTCACCGTCCCTGAGCTGTATGAGCTTGGCTTGTTGCGCCCCGACGAAGTCGTGGACGTGCGGAACACCACCACACCCCATCAAGAAGTAAAACTAACGGATATGTCACATAAAAATGGCGTAAAACTTATTGTGGGCCAGACGGCCGTAAAGAAAAAGCTGTACTTGTCTTGGGGGAAAGACGACCAAGCGGGGTACAAGGAAAAATGCGTGCGCACGAATGGTGACTTCGTTACACCGAAGGGCGTTAGTATAGATGACGTCTTATACTGGTCAACAACTAACGACACAAAAACAGGCAAGCTGGTAGACTATGCGTGCTATATGGCAGATAAGACCAACCAAGATCATTCCCTACAAATGCGCGTCAGTAGTGCACCAGCCGATGGTAATCTCGACCCAAATGGCTCACTTTTGTTGGTAGTACCGAAAGTTCAGCCCATGAAGCGTACAAACGAATACCCAAACCGCAACAGGTCGTTCATGTACCCCCCGCAGAAAGTGTATGCTACCGGAGAGACTCCCATTAGATACATCTCTGCAAATCATCAAAGCGCTACTGTCAAGATAGGATAATACCGTTTGTGGTATCGGAGGCTTGAGGTTATGTTTGCGAAGAATCATTTTAGTCACTACAGGACAAAACACGCACAAAAAGGGTCACTGGCGGCAATGCTCGCTGTCATACTTATCCACAGGTTTATGCATCAAATCACATCTTTTTTGACTTGATTTTTTATGTGTGGTACCGTTAAAGCAGTAAAAGTAGTTTTACGGGTGAGTTACAGGGAAAGAAAAGAGAAAACAAATGGCAGATATACCTGAAAAGCAGATCAAGCGTCTTCGTGCGTTGATTCAAGAGGCCGAAACAAACCTAGCAGCAGCCAACGAGCTGCTCATAAGCCTTGTCGGTGATGACGAGCGTGTCCACGCACGCCCAACCGATGAAATTCTCGGCAAAGTTATCGAAGGTGTCTTTGACGGCCAGAACATGGTCGGCTCTGACGGCAAGACTTACCCCGTACCCGCAAACTACGCTAGCAAGTCCAAACTAGTCCAAGGCGACATCCTCAAGCTCACCATCGCCGATGACGGCGCCTTCTTGTACAAGCAAATTGGCCCGATTCCACGCAAGCAAGTTGTCGGCACCCTCACGCTCGAAGGTGGGCATTACTTTGTACGCGCTGGTGTCAAAGATTTCCGTGTACTTCTCGCCAGCGTCACCTACTTTAAGGCAAAACCAGGCGACCAAGTCAGCGTCAACGTCCCCGAAGACGACGCCGCAGCCGAGTGGGCAGCCCTCGAAGCTGCTCTGTAAGACTGACGTACCTCGTTTATTGTTTATTGTTTATTGTTTTCTGATTATTGTAGTAACTAAAGCACAAAGATGGGTTTTTTATGAGTTGGCATAGTACACTGGGTTTGTTTTACGTGGCCTCTGTCATAAAGGCACTGAGCCAACGAACCTACATGCGCCGGTCTAGCCTCGCGCCGAGCATTATCGCCGCACTTGCTGCGCTCATCGGCATATGGCCGCTTGGTATCATCGTCGGCATCATGCTGCCACACTCCGTCAACTGGAGCTGGACAACGATTGGCTTACTGCTAATCCAAGGCCTTTGTATCGGCATCTACGGCAAACTCTCATATACGGCAATCAAACGTTTGCCAATTGCGCAGTTCCAAACCCTTAACCAGTCTTTTAACATATTTATCATCATACTCGGCTGGCTAATCTTGGGTGAGACGTTGACGTTGCTGCAGCTCGGTGGCAGCGCCTTTATTATCGCATCGGCAGTAGTCGTTGGTCTGGCCGCTCACGTCAATGACAAGAAAAACAAAACGCAAAGTGGGGCAATTCGACTCGTCGTCATAGCAGCAGCCATTTTAAGCGTCGGGCTAATCGCCGAAAAGGCAGCACTCGGCCACATGGACATGGGCGCCTACTTTATTTTTGGGTATGGCGCACAAGCACTGACGATGTTAGCCCTGGCCATACCTGACCTAAGAAAAAATACCCATCACATTAGCCAAAACGACATCAAAAATTTCTTTGTCATGGGCGCAGCAAGCGCCACGGTTGGCTTTATGTACCTCTACACCGTCAAGGCGGCCGACAACATTTCACTTATTGTAACGCTCAATTCCTTTGCGCTCCCCCTGACAGCGCTCGCAAGTTACTGGCTGCTCCACGAGCGCGAAAACACCAAAGAGCTTTGGTTCGCCATCGCCCTCGGTGTTATCGGCATCATAATTATGGCACTGTAATCTGTGTGTCAATTGCTCTTCAACGCATAGGAGATTCGTATGCCACCCAAAGTGCACCTCAGACAAGTATGATTGCGACAACCTTTGTAAATACTACATTCGTCTATCTTGGGCGGCTGACTTATAATTGATAGAGCAATGGGGCAGGTGCTATACAGAAAATATAGGTCCAGGTCGCTGGATGAAATCGTCGGGCAAGAACATGTCACGACGACGCTTAAAAATGCGCTCAAATCGGGCAAGATTAGCCACGCTTACCTGCTAACTGGCCCTCGCGGTACTGGCAAAACTTCGATTGCTCGAATCTTGGCGCACGAGATTAACAGTCTGCCATACAGCGAAGAGACCCACTTTGACATCATCGAGATTGATGCCGCCAGCAATAATGGTGTCGAGGACGTACGAGCCCTACGCGAAAAGGTACAATCAGCCCCCACCAGTGCCAAATACAAGGTCTACATCATCGACGAAGTTCACATGCTCAGTAAAGCAGCCTTCAATGCGCTCCTCAAAACTCTTGAAGAACCGCCCGAGCATGTCGTGTTTATACTCGCTACCACAGAGGTAAACAAACTGCCCGAGACAATCATTAGCCGTACGCAGCGCTACAGTTTCCGCCCCGTACCGCTCGAGCAAGTTATAGAACACCTTCGACACATTGCAACCGCAGAGAAAATAGACGTAGAGGATGAAGCACTCCGGCTCATCGCCGAGCACGGCGAAGGGTCATTTCGCGATAGTATCAGTCTGCTCGATCAGGCTAGCACATTGGGAGACACCGTCACGATGGCAAATGTCGAGCAGCTGCTTGGCCGGGCCCCAAGCGCACTGATAGATGCGCTCCTCGCAAAGCTGTCCGCACATGACGCAGCCAATCTAACCGTGACGCTCCGCGAACTATACGACAAAGGCTACGAACCGGCCATGATAAGCGTGCAGCTCGGCAGACGATTGCGCAATCAGCTCGGCGAATCCAACAGCCAATTCTCCGCCGCCGACGCTATGACACTCTTACACCAGCTCCTTGCCGTGCCGGCGTCGCATCGTCCCGCACAACTACTCGAGCTAACCTTGCTTGGCTATGCGTTAGTCGAGCCAGGGGTACCTTTGCACCCTACAAAACCAGCACAAGTAGCTGTGGCGCCTCAGCCAAAAGTGCAGGCGCAGCCCACAGAAGTACAACCATCGACAGATTATGTCGAGACCCAGCCAGCCAAATCAAAAACTGTCGTAGAAGCCCCGAGTGCCGAGCAGGAGCCATTCCCCAGCGACGCTGATGCGCCAGTAGGCCAGGACCCGTCACAGACAACGGCAACAAAACCACCAGAGCCCGAACAGGCAAAACCCACAGAAATCGCCAAAGAAGACTCGAGGCTGAAGATTAACCCTGATGTCGACCAGCTATGGCATGATGTACTCCAAGAAATCAAACAAACGCATAATACTCTCTATGGCATCGCCCGAATGGCTAAACCGGTGCTCATTGATGACACATTGACACTCACTACTAAGTTCCCGTTTCACCAAAAACGCCTAAGTGAGGCCAAAAACCGTGATATTTTGACAGCTTGCGTTACAAAACTACGTGGCAGCAAAACGGCCGTCAAGTGCACGGTCACCGAGACGGCAGAAAGCGCGAACACATCAAAACAAGTGGCGAAGGCAGACGTATCAGCCATTAGCAATATCTTTGGTGGTGCCGAGCTGCTAGACTAAAGAACAAGGCTTCTAACAAGCCGGGATGCAATACTATGGCCAACTCAAATACCACACCCCCTCAAAATACCGACGCCGAAGCAAGCTTGCTTGGGGCTGTACTCATTGACACCGATGCAATTGTCAAAATTGCCGACCGTATCGATGTAGCGGATTTTTATGACCAAAAACACGCTCGTATCTATGAAGCACTCCGGGCACTTTACGAAAAACGCTCAGCCATTGATGTGCTGACACTGGCGGATCAACTCAAGGGCACCGGTTTCCTCGATATGGTCGGCGGCCCAGCCTACCTAACCGAGCTAACCAACTATGTACCTACCGCTGCGCATGTCGAACAGTATGCCGACATTGTCGCGGGCAAGGCACTGCGCCGCCGCCTCATTGCCGTCAGCCACGAAATGGCAGAGCTTGGTCAAGACGAGTCTAAAGCCTTGCAAGAACTCATAGAAGAAGCCGAGACAAAGCTGTTCGATGTGAGCCAGCAACACGTCAAGCAGAGTATTGTCAGCCTCGAAAGCATCCTCGCCGATAGTTTTGAGCGCCTCGATGACTTGCACCGCGATAAAGGGCAGCTGCGCGGCATCCCAACTGGCTACCGCGATCTCGACAACATGCTGGCCGGTTTGCAAAAATCTGACCTTTTCATCTTGGCAGCACGGCCATCAATGGGTAAGACCGCCTTCGTGCTCAACCTCGCGCACAAAATTGCCACCGTCGCCAAAGAGTCAGTGCTTGTTTTCAGCCTCGAAATGGGCAAAGAGCAGTTGGTCGACCGCTTGCTCGCTATGGAATCGGGCGTTGACGCTTGGGCACTTCGCACCGGTAAGCTCACCGACAACGACTTTGAGCGACTCGGTGAGGCCATGGGTACGCTGAGCGAAGCCAAAATTTACATTGACGACTCGCCGGGAATCACTGTCGCCGACCTACGCACCAAGGCCCGCCGCGAGGCACACAGCGGCCACGTTGGTTTGATTATTATTGACTATTTGCAACTTATGAGCGGCGGTAGTCGTTTTGGCAGTGAAGGCAACCGTGTCCAAGAAATCTCCGAGATTTCACGCGGCCTCAAGGGTGTCGCGAGGGAGCTCAATGTCCCGGTCATTGCCCTCAGCCAGCTCAGTCGTTCGGTCGAAAACCGCAGCCCACAAATCCCCCAGTTGTCCGACCTGCGCGAGTCCGGCTCTATCGAGCAGGATGCTGATGTCGTAGCTTTCTTGTACCGCGAAGATTACTACAACCCTGAGTCCGAGCGTAAAAACATCATGGACGTGCTCATCAAAAAACATCGTAATGGCCCCACTGGTGCTGTCGAGCTGTACTTTGACCGCGACAAACAGCGTATCCGCTCTATCGACTCTAGTCATAACCCAACTCCGTTCGGCGAATAGTCCGTACTGGAATTTCAACACGAAATGAGTCGTATGTCTGGTATACTGATAAGCAAGAACTGCTTATGAAAAGAGTGTATGAATTTCTAGAAGATTATTGGCGCCATATTATGATTGGTGTCGTCGTTGTGATTGCAGGCTACTTCCTGATTTTCGACGGCATGTCTACACTAACGCCAGGTTTCAGTTTAACCGAGCTTGCCGCCCACCATAGCAGCTCGAGCCTGAGCATCATAGGGCACAACCCTCTTAACGCACCATACAAATTGCTGCTCTGGGTGCCGATTGCACTCAACCACCACAGTATCTTACTTGCACGGTTGGTTGCAGGAATATTTGCAGTAATTAGTATTGTGCTGTTTTATTTTATCGTCCACAACCTTTTCAGTCATCGCATTGCCATACTCGCGAGTGTACTTTTCGCGACATCATCAGGCTTCTTGCATGCCGCCCACCTTGGCACACCGCTCGTATTGCAAATTTTCGGTATAGTAGCGCTCTTGGCCCTATTGCCGTTCTATCACATGTCCAAGACACGGCTTTTTCCGCTCTACCTCGCAGCCATCACACTGACGGTACTACTCTATATCCCTGGTATGTTTTGGTTTATAGCTGTCGGTTTCGCTGTGCTTAACAAACGTCTTTTTAGCGCCTTCCGTATGCTTGCTCTCAAGCACCAAATAATAATCGGTGCAATCATCGCTCTTCTTATTACCCCACTTGTATGGGCCTGCGTCAATCAGCCGCATCTTGCACTAACCAGTCTCGCACTACCAAACACCCTGCCTTCATGGTCGGCCATTGCAAGCCGGGCCAGCAACCTCGCTCAGTCACTGTTTTGGTCGGGGCAAGGGCCGGCAGAGATTATGCTTGTCGGCGCACCGCTGCTTACTATCGTCGAGTTTGGGCTGCTTTTTATTGGTATTGGGGTACAGTTTAAACAACCGCGTCTCAGAAGCAACCTCTTTGTCATTGGCGCGATGTTATTTATTGTGTTGCTTATAATTCTCGGTGGTGTCATCAACTATGTTACGCTAACGCCCATATTCAGCCTGCTCGTAGCAAGTGGTCTATTTTACCTGCTCGCGCAGTGGCATAAGGTTTTCCCGGTCAATCCGGTTGCGCACATCATAGGTACAACGTTGCTCTTTGCACTTATCGCCGCCCCCATCCTCTATCACACACGGGCTTTCTTTGTCGCCTGGCCGCACAGCAGTGCGACCCATGCCGCGTTCTCAGAAACACAACCCGCTAAGTACATTGAACCAACAAAACAAAACGCACCACAAAAAGTCCCGGCCGGTTCGACGTTCTAGCCGCATTCTTATCTGAAACCCAACATGTAAGTCAAGTACAACCACATTTAGCCCTATGCCTATAAACAGTAGTACTTATGTCGGCTTGGAGTTATAATATAACCTACGAATTAAAAGGGAGTTACTATATGAGTCGTTTTGATCAGGCAAAAATGTTGTTGCAAGTTAAAAAACTACAAAAAGAGCTACAAAAGATGACGATTGTCGCCGAGCAGGGCGATGGTGCTGTCCGCGTCGAAATCAATGGCGAACAAAAGATTAAAAAGATTCACATCAACCCGGAGCAAGTTGACCTTGAAGACATCGGTGAGCTCGAAAGTTGGGTCGAAGATGCGGTCAAGGACGCAATCCAACAGAGTCAAAAGATTGCCGCCGAGAAGATGCAGCCAATGATGGGCGCCCTCGGTAGCCTTGGCTTGTAGCCAGAGGCTTTGTAGGTTGAGCGGCGATTGTTCAGAAAACCGAACTACATGGTACGTACACAACGACACTAATGATGATTAAGGTTCAACGCCAAAGGATTACTACACGTGAATCTACTCCCGCAAGCACTCGAAGATGTTATCGAAGCACTCGGCGCCTTACCGGGTGTTGGTTCGCGCACTGCCGAGCGTTACGCGTACTATTTGGTTCGCCACGACCCAGCCAAGAGCCATCAGCTAGCCACGGCACTTTCTGCGCTCCATAGCGGCATCAAATACTGCCCAAAAACATTTGCACTGATATCGACAGATGTTGATGTTTCGCCGCTCTACAGCGACCCAAGGCGCGACAAGACAGTCATCGCCGTTGTCGCCGAACCACTCGACATTATTTCACTCGAAAAAACCGGCGCCTTTCACGGCACGTACCACGTGCTTGGCGGGCTTGTCTCACCCATCGACGGCATCAGCCCAGAGCAACTGCGAATTCGTGAGCTGCTACAGCGCATCGATGACGACAACGTCAGCGAAATTATTTTAGCTACCAATGCGAGTGTCGAGGGCGAGAGTACAGCACTGTACATCCAGCAACAAATCGGTGACCGAAGCGTCAAAATCAGCCGCCTTGCCCGTGGCCTACCAGTCGGCGCGGACCTCGAGTATGCCGACCAAATCACCCTCAGCCGCGCCCTAGAAGGCCGCCAAACTCTATAATGTGCGAGTAGTCAGCTATTGCTCTGCATTTTCCATGTGTTCGAAACGGGGGAGGGTGTAGCCTTCGAAGTCTACAGTCTCGAGCCAGTTTGACAGACTACGCGTGAATGTAACACCAGGGTGCTGGATAGACTCGTGGACAACTTCGAGCTGCAACGTTTCGCTGTCAAACACAATGCGAACGACACGGTAGTCGCCCCCTTTAAAGTGACGCCAGATAGAGCCCTCGGGCACTTGAATGGTAGCCTCGGTCAAGAGTTCTTTGAGCTCACGGTACGACAAGTGCTTGCGTTTCGTCATGAGCCAATCGTACCACGCAACTGATGATGTCTACAGTAAATAACCTTACAATTGTTACGTTGCCCAGGCGTAACAACGTATTACAGCTAACCTGATACAATGGTGTTACGATGAATGTAAGCTCAGAACTCGTAAAAAACATAAGAGAGCTAGTTGCCAGTGCACAACGTATTGTTGTCGTGCAGGCAGACAACCCCGATGCCGATAGTCTCGGCAGTGCGCTCGCGCTCGAACATATACTCAGTGACCTTGGCAAAGACGTTGCCCTCTACTGCGGAGTCAATACGCCAGAGTACTTGCGCTATATGGGCGGTTGGGACCGCGTATTACCCGAGCTACCGAGCAATTTTGACCTCAGCATCATCGTCGATGCCAGTACGTATGTACTGCTAGAAAAATTAGAGCAGAGCGGGCAACTCGCTTGGCTCAAGACCAAACCATGCATTGTGCTTGACCATCATGCCAACGTCGACAAGCCCCTCGAATTTGCCGCTGTCAGTATCGTCGATGCAAGCGCTGCCTCGACGGGCGATGTAATTTATACTATCGCAACCGAATTAGGCTGGTCCATCAACGTCGATGCCGCCGAACGCATCATGAGCTCCATCCTTGGCGATACGCAAGGTTTAAGTAATGAGCTAACCACGGCCAACACCTACCGCACGATGGCGGGCCTGACCGACATAGGAGCAGATCGGCCACAGCTCGAGGAATTACGCCGCACGTATGGCAAAATGGCACCCAAGATTTACACCTACAAGGCCGACCTCATAAAACGGACAGTGTTTGAAGCCGACGGTCGCATCGCTAGTGTGACACTCAAACAAGCCGAGCTCAACGAATTCAGCCCACTCTACAACCCCGTACCGCTAATCCAGCCGGACATGTTGCAGGTTAGAGGCGTCTGTTTGAGTATCGTTTTTAAGGTGTATGATGATGGACGTATCACTGGTGCGATACGCACCAACCACGACTACCCGGTAGCCGGCACGCTCGCAGAATCGTTGGGCGGCGGCGGCCACCCACACGCAAGTGGCTTCAAAGTTACCGACGGTAGGCGATTCGATGAAGTAAAATCAGAATGCACTAAACGCGCAATTGAACTTTTGAACAAAATCGACAAGGAGAAGCCCGATGAAACTGTACAATACACTTTCTAGACAAAAAGATGACATTAAGCCGCTCAGCCCACCCAAAGTAACGGTTTATACTTGTGGACCAACGGTTTACGACTATGCGCACATTGGCCACTGGTACAACTACGTGCGTATGGATACGCTTATCCGCACGCTTAAACTGAGTGGTTTCGAGCCCGAGTGGGTGATGAATATTACCGACGTTGGGCATTTAGTTTCAGACGCCGACGAAGGTGAAGATAAGCTCGAAAAAGGCGCCCGCCGCGAAGGCAAGACCGCATGGGAAGTTGCGGAGTACTACACCGCAGATTTCATGGAATGCATGCAGCTGCTCGGTATCAATACGCCAGACCACATTACTAAAGCGACTGACCATATCAAGGAACAGATAGAACTCATCCAAAAGCTTGAGGCCAAAGGTTTCACCTATGTCATCGACGACGGCGTGTACTATGACACCAGCAAATTTGAAGGCTATGCGGCATTCGCACGGCTCGACCTCGACAACCAAGACGAGGGTGCCCGAGTGACCGTAAACGAACAAAAACGAAATGCGAGCGATTTTGCACTCTGGAAATTCAGCCCCACCGATCATAAACGCGATATGGAATGGGAAAGCCCATGGGGTGTCGGCTTCCCTGGGTGGCACATCGAATGTAGTGCTATGGCCATGAAATACCTCGGCGATACGCTAGACATCCACACCGGTGGCATCGATCATATCCCCGTACACCACACCAATGAAATTGCTCAATCAGAGGGCGCAACCGGTAAGCGCTTCGCTAACCACTGGATGCACAGCAACCACGTCATGGTCAACGGCGAGAAGATAAGCAAAAGTCTTGGCAACGGCATCCGACTACAAGAAATCATTCAGCGTGGGTTTACCCCCGAAGTCATACGGCTCAACATCCTCGAGAGTCATTACCGCAGCCAGAGCCAATTTAGTTGGGATAGCCTCGAGGCAGCCAAAAACCGCATTTCTGGTTACCAAAGCGCGGCGGCCTTACGCTGGCAAACAGACGCCGGCACCAATGAAACACCGCTCATTAATTACATAGAAACCACTCGGCAGCTGAGTGAATACCTTCGCGACGACTTAAATACACCAGAGGCACTTGCGTTCCTTAGCCGTGTTTTCGACATCGTTGCAACTTCTGGCCTGATGCAACGTGATTTCACCGATTTTACCCATTTTCTCGAGCGAATCGACAATGCGTTTGGGCTCGGATTGTCAAAAATCGAAGATATCACTGCAGAGCAAAAAGAAATCATACAAAATAGAAATGAAGCGCGCGCCGCAAAAGATTGGGCGAAGTCAGACGAGCTGCGCGACCAGCTCGCAGAGCAGGGCATAGGCCTCCGCGACACAAATAGCGGTGCCATTTGGTACTACCTATAAACACATGAAGCTTAGTACCGTTACCAAACTGAAACTTATCAGTCTCTGCATGGGAATGATGTTTTGGTATGGGATAGAGCAGCTTTTTATGGACAAGGTCTTGCATGACTCCTCGGCACGTGCTTGGAGTACTTTTGTCTTCACCGTAACGTGGCTTGTCTTTGACATACCTGGCGGTCTCATCGCCGACAAGTTTGGACGTCGTCGCACACTCATCGTTAGCAGCATACTGCAGATACTCGGCGTAGTTGCAATGGCAGCGAGTCAATCACTACCGATGTACCTGCTCGGTGGGCTTCTGTATGGCTTGCACTGGAGTACGTTCGCGGGCACAATTCAGGCGTTTATGTACGATGACTTACTTGCAGACGAACAACACCATGAGTACCCCAAACATCAGGGGGCTGTCACGGCTTATGGCTACGTTGGCGCGGGCCTCGCAAATGTACTCAGTGGAGTCATCGCCGACTATACTAACCTGCGAATGCCATTCATACTATCGCTGGCACCGTCGATCGTAGGCCTACTTTTGATTATCAGCCTGCATGAAGACCGTGGTGCTCAAAAAACGTTTAACAAACCCCGCCAATTGAAGACGTACATAACAGAGCTTGGACGGACTATTCGTCGTACGCCAATTTCAGGCGTCTACGCTGTCCAGATTATCATCGGACTAATAATTTTTAAAACTATTTGTGAGTTTGGTCAGATATTCCTACTCAGTTTTATTGGTAGCGCTACGTGGCTCGGCATACTGTGGGCCATAGATGCAGCTGTTGTTGCAATTAGTCTTCATTACGCCCACCGTGTTCAGCGCCGACCCTGGCAAACCGTCCTACTCTACTGCGTGGTTTTGGTACTATTCGCACTCATACGTAACCCAATTACTATCGTATTGTTTATGCTTGTCTACGCAGGGGCAGAGGTCACGCACAACATAGCAGAGACAGAGTTGCAGCACGCTACATCATCACACGCTCGCGCAACCGTGCTCTCAAGTGTCACCTTTGTTGGCAACTTGTTAGCCTTACCCCTCATATTCGTATTTAATGGTATCTTTCAGCAGCATTCCATTCACGCAGCCAATGCAACCATAGCCGTTGGGGCGGCACTCATACTTGCGGCTTCGACTCTTGTTATCGCACAGCATCAATCGAAACAAAAGCGAGTACAGTCAACCATCACCGCGTAGCGTTAGGACTTGGCTTTCTTACTAGATACTAGTGGCTGGTCTATCTCGACAGCCGCTGTTGCTTCAACGGGTGTTAGTATATTGCGACGTTCGAGGTAATCGATGATAAGTATTCGTACACAACCCATGATTGGAATGGCAACGAGCGCTCCAAGTAAGCCCCCAAAACTGGCACCGAGCAACACAGCGATAAAGACAAGCAGTGGTGACATATTAGTTGAATTTGCCTGGACTTTTGGTTGTACGGCGTAGTTTTCAATCTGTTGGTACAAAATATAGTAACCGAGCACAACGAGTGCCGCTGGCAACGAAGTAAAAAGTGCTATAGTCGTACATATTGCCGCGCCAATGGTATGACCGACCATAGGGATTAAGCCGCATACAAACACGATAGCCATCAGTACAATAGGGTAATTTACGTCCATAATGAAGAATACCGGGACAATCAATAATGCCGCCGTTGCTGCGAGAATGACCTGACCGTTGACGTACCCTTGCACAACTTTGAGCATACTGTCAGCTAGTTTTTTTATGTGTGCACGATTGTTTTTCGGCATGATGCTATAGGCTCTGTCAACCCATTCTGGCCCTTCGAGCAAGAACATGATGGTTAAAACGATTACGGTCACAATCGCAAATATACTGCTGCCGAGCTTAGACACTGCCGACAACGCAGAGCCTCCAATGTCACCGACACTATTTGCTAACTGACCCGATATTTTTTTGACTTGGTTTTCAAGCTTATACCTACGAATAAAGCTACCAACGGCGGTCTCTTGGTTTTGCATATCATCAATAAGCTGTGGGATGTTGCTAACAAAACTAACTGTCTGCTTGGTGATAGGCGGGATGATAGCCCACATAAACCCAAACAAGGTACACATCACAATAATGACAGAAATCGTCGTAGCAAGTTTACGGTTGCCTCGCTTTTTGCCGGGGAGTCGCAACGAGAGCCAACGTACTGGCGAATTAAGCGCTAAAGCGAGAAACAACCCCGTGCCTACGAGCACAAGCGTACCCATGCTCAACCGTATCGCCGCTACCAAGGCGACTGCTGCCATAATATAGGCGAGTACGCGTATGATTGTTTTACTTGATAAAGATACCTCTACGACGTCTGGGTCGTTAGTTTTAAATAGTTTCATAATTAGTAGTATAAACGATTACCCGCAAAAGACTAAAATCACAGCGGTTTTCAGCGTTGTTTCTGCTTGAGAGCTGCAGTATATATTTTTTCTATCTGGGTGCCGACGATAGCGATATCGTACTGTTTGACGTATTCCTGCTGCTCGGCGGCCGCCTTTGTACGCGCCGTATCATCTCGTAGCCAGTCGGCCAGTACTTGTGCAAACGAAGCTACATCGAGCGGGTTAATGAGCCGATTGTTTAAACCATCCATTACACTCGTATAGCCGGGGTTATTACCAGCGAGTACCACGCCAGGTGCCGCAGCCATCGCCTCAAGCAAGCTAATGCCAAAACTTTCACCCGAAATACTCGGGAACACTGCCAGGTCAGAACTCGCCAATAACTCCGCCTTTTCAGATTCGGGGATAAACCCTGGAAAGGTCACATTGTTTTTAAGCCCAGCATGGTGCGCGTATTGGCGGAGTTGAGCCAGTTGTTCGCCCTTGCCACCAATAATTACATGCAAATCACCACCATAGAGGTTGTTATCGCGCATATAGGCTACTGCTTCGAGCAAATGTCGCGCGCCTTTTCGTTCAACGAGACGACCCAAAAATACAATCCTTGGCACACGATTTTTTGATTTTTGAACGCGGGTAAAGTCACTGACGCGTACTGGGTTCGGCACAATCTCACAGCCATAGTCATAGAGCTTTTCGGCAAATTTTTTAGCCGGCGGCGAAACAGCCATCATTGCGTCAAGATGCTTACCCGAACGATAATTAGCAAAAGCCAGCATACGATTAGCAAAAACAACAAGCTTTGAATAGGGAAGTATGTGGAACGTGCCGACAATTGCCGTTTTGGGGCTGGCCAGCCGCATGAGCCGCCCTGCCATAAGTGGGCTGTACGGTGCCTGAACATGCAATATATCAAATTCGTGCCCGGCCAGTACTTTTTGCAGCTCGTGTTTCGATGTTGGCAAGGGCATCGACATCGTATTGCCATTGAACCTCACCCGCAAATTACGTGATAGCGAATGCACATTCGCGAGATCTGACCGCAACGTCTCACCCACCAGGAAGTGCACCTCGTGACCTTCGGCTGTCAAATATTCGGCGACCCGCTGCACATATTGCTGTACGCCGTCGGGGCGATCAAGCGAATCATCAAAAACCAAGCCAACCGTTAGCTTACGCTTCATCACACCATCCATAATCCGTCGTCTTGAGCGAAGCCGAAAAAGCTTGACCCCAGCCAGTATGTGTATCGGATACGGTCAAAATAGCAAAGCCACAATTTGGTTTATTTTCTGTCATCTCCAGCCTCGCGAACCAACCGTTTGTATATCGCTTCATACTGGTCTGTGACCACGGCGTAATCAAACTGTTTGACGTAATCTTGTGCCCATGTGCGGTATTGCTTGCGCACCGCTTCATCGTACAGGAGTTTTTCGAGTAGTAACGCATGTGCATCGATATCGCGTGGATTAACCAGCGAAACCTCGCCGAGCCCCTTCATGACACTGACATACCCAGGGTTGTTGCCAGCTACGAGTACTTGGCCGCTTGCCAGCGCCTCGATGAGGATGACGCCAAAACTCTCGCCGTAAATAGCCGGTGCGCAGAACAAATCGGCCCGTTGCAAGAGCTCTTTTTTGTGTGCATCTTCAAGATAGCCAAGGAATAGTACTGCGCCAGTTGCATCATCGACCGCTTGCTTTTCAAGTGCCGCTCTATCTGGGCCATTACCACCGATGATGAGCTGTGTATCGGGGTGTTTGTCGTGCAACTTCTTAAAGGCTTTCAGCAGATACGTTACGCCCTTACGCGCTTCGAGCCGACCGACATACAGCAGCGTCTTCTGATTGAGGTCAATCGGCTCCCAATCAGTCGCAGGCGTAAATGCCGATAAGTTGACTGCGTTTGGTATGATTTGCACGGGCTTGCCCAAGACAGCACTAATGTGCTCAGCAGCAGACTCAGACACCGCAACACACACATCTATATGCTTGAGCGGAGGTGCAGTATAGACCCTGCCAACAGTTTTAATAGCACCCGCCACCCAATTATCGGGTAGCTTTGCATGAAATGTTGCCACGACAGGACAGGTAACGCGTTTCAAAATTTGCTGGTTGCTCAGTGGCACCCATGGCTCGTGCATGTGCAGCACGTCGAACTTTTCTCTCTGCAATATCTCGTCAATCTCTGTGTGGCGGGCAGTGCTGAGCTGCGCAACCGTACCAAGTGGAGACTTAGGGTCGCCAGCGCGGCCAATATAGATAATTCGCTGAGTTAAGTTGGTTGGGTCACCTTGTTTGGGGTGAGGAGAAATGATAACCACCTCATGCCCGCGCCGAGTCAGCTCGTCGTATGACTCTTTGACAATCTCTTGCACAGCACCGCCAAGTGCCATGTTATAGGGACAAACTAGACCAATTTTCATACACCGAGTATAGCACGGCCATTCTCGGCACTACGCATGTCGCTGTTTATGACACGCCCAATAAGGCGCGGTCGGGCTTGAGACCCGGAAGTCGAACAGCCTCAGGTAACCGTGCACCTAGCAGCGCAATGAGTGATATTAGAGTGATTAGCGGAATATTATGGTGAACACCGTGTCCATAGGGCTCGACGGACCCTGCCTCGAAACGATCCTCCGCAAACGAGAGTTCATCTTTCATATTTCGCACAGCAGGATATGAAGTTACAGCACTTCGCCCACCGCGTACCAGTGTTATATGTACGTCTTGGTTGTGCTCGAAGAGTAACTTTAGCTCATTCAGTAACACTTTTTTGCCTAGGCCACTTATAATTGGATTAAGCTCCGGTATATGTACAAGATCCTTAAGCCCCTTAAATATCGAGTCGTAATACTGCACAAAGACATCACGGGGACGTACTTGATGCAAGCGCTGCAATTCTTGAATACCCGTGTGGCTAACAGCTCTGAAGAAATCTCCTGCCAGTAGTGTTCTATACAGTGCAATCGTAAGTTCAGATTTTTTCCGATTACGTAGTTCCATGCTGGGGGGGTCAATTAACAACGAATTACCTACTTCGAAAAGTTCCGCTTGGTCTGCCTTACGCAGCTCTGTGCCTGCGACACTTGCACCTTGTGAAGCCGCAATATAATTGACGCGTTCAACGCCCAATAAATCAAGAACACGAAAGTGCCTGTCTGCAATTGGCTCAAGATTGCCACTTGCTAAAATTTCATGTTCATTTGGCGTAAAACTCATTGTGGTCGATACGTGTCGACCTTCCATGCCTATCGGTGTGCGCCTCGTGCTGTTTGGGAAGCCAATAATCCTGGTGGGCTTATCAAGTAACATTTGCAGCCATAGGACGCGAAACATATTGTATGGCCCGTGCGCGTTACCGAGCTCATAGGGCATTACAATTGCTTCTGTTTTGTCATAATCCGTTACATGGCCTGAAAGATTCTCTGTTAGGGGTTCAAATACGACAAAACCCGTGCCTTTATCGTCAATTTGCATGTCCGGCATCAACCTACCGAGCTGCCTGGCAGTCAGTGTCGCAAGCCGTTGATATGGCGGCTCAACTTGTGATCTTAATGTTTCAAAAGCAGCAGGCAGCACGAAATCTTTTCGCATAACATTTATTTTCATACTTTTAGTAAGTTATGTCAAATAGTCTGAGTTATTTTTTGCCCGCTTTTTTGCGGGGAGGGGGTTTGAGAAAATCGTGTAGTTCTTTTGGTATGAGTTGCTTTGATTCTTGCTTGCTTGCAATCACGCTCGGCGCATGGGCATGTGATTTCATGTGTGCAGGAAAATAATCGCTAAAAACTACCCGCATTCGCTGCTCGACTACGGTATTGTCAAAGTAATTATCGTTTTCGGTGTAGATGTGCCAAACGGGTAAATCAACCTTAACGGTGCAGTTATCGACGGTGAGCATTTCGACCGTTGTTTTGAAATGTGTGCGCACATGGTTCGCATGCCACAGCTTGATTTCCATGTCCATCATGGCGTCAAACAGCGTGCGGTCACCACCGGCCTGTGCAAATTTGACCTTTGCGTTGTGTGTCTGAGCATACGCACCGCGCAAAACGTATCTGTTCAAGCCCGCGACGCGGAATATTCGGTCTACGGGCGGTATAGCAACCAACTGCGATAACGTAATGTACGCTTTGTGCCGAGTCGGAGTAAACCGAAAATCGTCATGGTGCATAAAGCCGACCGCACTAATCAACACATCAACACGTTCAGCCAGCTCCGGGTAGCGCTGCAGCATGCGTGTAACGACCAAAAAGCCAAATGAAATGCCAATCAGCGTTACCCGGCGCCGCTTGTAGCGCATTTTAACAAAAGCCGCCAAGTAATCAGCGTAGTTATCGAGCGTAGCCTTTCGACCAATCTGGTAAAAACTATCCATACCACCAAAACCCGGCAGGTCGGGCATAATAATCGCCCCATATTGGTTAAAAGCCTGAGCCAAACCCCACCAACGCTCGAGTGATGAATGATGCCCATAAACGACGAGCATCTCACGTGTTTGCCGAGGTGGTGCGGGCATGTGCAACATGCGACCAGTTAGTCCATTGATATGCAGAGGTTGGATGTAATCGTCGATATTTTGTAAAGCCATGTAAAACCGGGGGACCTTATACGTTATCTGTTATTCTACAGGTTCACGAGGGTCTGTTCAAGACTAAATGTCGGCACCCTCCTCAGAAAAATACCTTGCTAAAAAAACTGCCTTAAGTTCGTTGGTAATTGGCATGTGGTAGTGGGAGTTCCCGCGTAAGCCGAGTATACTGTTAGCATGAGACGAATGCATAAAAAACCATGGATATATATCTGGGTAGGTGTGATTGTAGTATTGGCTGGGGTGAGCATCTATATTTTACTTAGGGCAACACCAGTTCATGCTCCCGCAAAAAAACAGGCGTCTTCCTCCACCAATACGTCAAGCAAACCAGTCTCAAACGAGCTACATTTTGCGGCCATGGGTGATATGCTTGCCCACGACACGGTGAACCAGCAGGCCAAACGTGGCGACACATACGATTACAAGCCATACTACATGCAGATTAGAACACTCTATAAAAACGCCGACGTTGTGTTTTGTAACCCCGAGACATTGGCGGCAGGGCAGACCTATAGCATTAGCGGTTACCCGGCATTCAACGCACCCACCGAGTTTGCCCGTGACTTGGTGAGCAGTGAAGGAGCTGGGTGCAATCTCATCAATACCGCTACCAACCATATCGGCGACAAAAGCCAGGCTGCCATCAATGCTACACTCGATGTCTGGAACGAACTCAAGCCGCTTGCCGTTGCCGGTGCCAACAAATCATCCGAAGAGCAAAATGTCGTCCGCTATTTTACAAAAAACGGCATAACGGTAGCCTTTTTGGCTTTTGCTGATTATAGCAATAACAAAGCCGTTTCAAGCTATGGTCTTAATCTGTACCATGATGATCCTCTTGTCTCCCGGCTCATGGCCGAAGCACGTAGCAAAGCAGATGCGGTCGTGGTAAGCATGCACTGGGGCACCGAGGATTCAAATGACGTCAACGCCGACCAACAAGCGGCCGCTCAACACATGTCAGAGCTTGGCGCGGACGTCATCATCGGCACCGGCCCCCACGTGTTGCAGAGGGCAACCTGGCTCACCGGACAGAACGGGCGCAAAACATTGACGTGGTACAGCATCGGCAATATGCTGTCGAGTCAGCTCAAGATCAACGAGCTGACCGGCGGTGTTGCAGGCTTCACGATTGTCAAAAAATCGAGTGGCATCGTTGTCGAGCAGCCAACCTTCAAGTCAACATTCATGTCCTATGATTGGTCGGCTGCTGACAAAGCAGCTGACAACCTGCTTTCACGCCACGAATTGCTCTTGCAGCCGCTTGCCGACGCCTCAGGCCGCCCCGAAGCCATGTTTGGCAACCAATACTCCATTAAAGAACGTGAGCAATACGTCCGTAGCACTCTGACCGACGATGCCGGCATCTCATTCACCCCGTAGATAGTCGATTACCGATTTACGATTAAAGATTAACGATTAAAAAACACAATGGCTTGAATCGATATGTTGTTCTGCTACGCTTATTTGCAAATGAGTACTTCCATTCGAAGCAGACAGACAGTGGTCGCCGCCAGAGCCGAGCATCGCATAAAAACAGATTAGTCAGTGGCAGTCTGGCTCACTGCGTGACGAGAATGTTTGAGGAATGGTTAATGACGAGTTTCGCAGGAACCAGAGAGACAGACTGGTGCTGGCTAGTCTGCCGGTTTTTTGCGTCGCTCGGTCGTTTACTCTCATTTTGTCGATACAAAATGAGCCGCCCGCGGGGCGGGACCCGCAAAGAACCGCCCGTGTAGCTCGGAGACCGCAATGAGAACAGACCTATTGATTTCTTGATGACTGGATCCCCTTCGCTGTACAGCGAACATGTCGGGGATGACGAGTGGAGATGGGGTTTTGCTTTAGATAAAATGATTGTTTATATTTTGTGCTGGGCTTTGAGCTCGGTGAGGGCAGTTTGCAGGTACGGCCGGGCCTCGTCAAGCGTCAAACCACTTTCGTGAAGTGCAATTGCAAGCGGTTTGCCAACATAGCGGAAGTGCCACGGCTCATACTGGTACTTTGTAACCGCGGTTTTGTCGGCAGGGTAGCGCAGCACAAAACCGTACGTATAGGCATTGGCCGCAAGCCACTCTCCAGCTGGCTTCGTGCCAAAACACACATCCAGGTAACAATCGCGGTTGCTATAGGCAATATCAAGCGCCAGGCCCGTTTGGTGCTCGCTTTGGCCAGGCCTCGCACTAAACTTATTGGCTGCTTCCTCGCCATAGTTCTGGCTGTAACTACTAAAATACGTTTGTTGCAAATCATACGAGCGAAAACCACTAGCGATCATAATGTCGTGCCCCGCAGACTTTGCAGCGTTAAATAACGACGTTAGGTCAGGCACGATAACCGCACGCACCGATTTCTCATCGGCACTCTTGTCACTCCGTGCGGGCAAGTCAGTCAGCTCAAGATTACTCGGTCGATACTGCGGTTCGCTAAGCGGGTAATCCTTACTCACGACAGTCCACAAGCTCGTCGGCAAGTTATAATCGTCTACCAGTGCATCGATAGGTGTTGCGCCCGGCAGCTTTATCTGTACTTTGACTGTTTCGGCCTTGGCCTGAGAGCTACTGACAGTAGTCTTAGCCGTGCTTGGCGATGTCTGGTTTGGTTTATTCTGCAACTGGCTGAATACAGCTCCACCCGCGAGCAACAAAACAACACAGCCCATACCAATCCAAATGTACAGCTTTGTCCGCTTATGCATAATGCTATGATACTACTTTTAGCGGCAACCGCGGTATTATTAGTGTATGCAAGAGCAAAAGAAGGCACTCCGCAAACAGTTACTCACCGTGCGGCAGCAGCTACCTGCAGGCATAGTTGACCACGTAAGCCAAGACATTTGTCAGCGCGCATTCAGGTTACTAGACTGGTCAACGGTTCAAACAGTCTGCACCTACGAGCCAGCTCCAAACTCGGGCGAGATTGACACTGCTCCATTGCTCACCATGCTATCGCGCCTACCAAACCCTCCTGTGGTCACTATGGTCGAGCCGCAGGCACGCGCACCGATGCCGCGAGGAACGTTCGACGTCATAATCGTGCCAGTACTTGGTTTTGACGAGCAAAACCATCGGCTGGGGCAGGGCGGAGGCTGGTACGACCGTTTTTTGGCGACCCAACCCCAAGCCCGTACTATCGGTCTCGCGCATGCCACCGCCAAAACAACGTTTCCGCACGAGCCTCACGACATCCCTCTCGACATAATCATAACCGAGAAAGACTGAGACTATTTAGGATTGCTCGAGAGTATGTATCGGGGTGTACAATATACGTATGAGTTTATTTAAAAACCCCTTACGTAAACCATGGCTCGCGGTCGTACTAGGCTCTGCGGTGGGCGGAATAGCTTCATTTTTACAGGTTATCGAGCGTATCAAGTGGGCGGCACAACCTGCAACACCACTCGCATGTGATTTGAACGATGCCTTTAGCTGCTCAACCGTCTTTGGTGCGTGGCAGTCATCGGTTTTTGGGTTTTCTAACTCTATCTTGTGTCTCGCATTTTTCGCTGTCATGCTTGGTTTTGGGCTGGCTGGTCTATACAGCGAAAAGCTACACAAAACCGTCCGCCTAGTTATGCACTTTTTTGCCTTGTTTTTCCTCGCTTTTGGCGCCTGGTACCTACAACAGACTGTTTTTGTCGTCGGTTCACTCTGCATCTACTGTGTGTCGTGTTATGCTGGCGTCATTGCCCTCAACTGGGGCTGGCTCCGACTCAACGCCGATGATTTGCCTATCTCGAGCCGCAATCGCGCAGCACTGAAAGCCCACATCAAAAAAGGTAACGACACATTCTTTTGGGCACTCTACGCACTTCTTTTTGTTGCGGTCTTTGCCTTCAAATTCTGGGCATAAGTCACGTCAGTCTACACCTATTTGTAATCAGGCTTATAGCGGCAGCCTTGTTCGATGCGTACAATACATTGTACAAAGGGAGGACCTAACGCTATGTTTTTAGAAAAGTACGAAGATGCCGTCATGGCTAATACCAACTTTCGCACGGTGCTGCACACGGGTGAGTACGGACAGGTTGTAGCTATGTGTTTACCAGCCGGCGTTGATATTGGCGAAGAAACGCACATGACGACCGACCAGATATTTATATTCGTAAGTGGTACCGGCGAAGTGTCGGTTAATAGTGACATCAAATCAGTCAAAGCCGCCGACATGCTGTTTGTACCAGCAGGCTCCCTACACAATATAACTAACTGCGGCACACAAGATTTCAAGCTACTTACGATCTACTGCCCGCCAAACCACCCAGACGGGACTGTCCATGCGACCAAAGCCGATGCAGTTGCTGCCGAAGTGGGCGAGCATGCCGATGAAGCCGAACTTGACGGTGCGCTACTAGACTGTGAATCGACACCTTGATATATTTATCTTGCGTGCTACGCAGGCATCTTCGCGTGGCTGGTTGCGTGATTGACGGCCCTAATGAGTAATGCAAAAAATGCAACAACAGCCAAGAGCTGGGCTGGTAGCATCAAGTTAAGCACCCCAATCCTGCCAGTAGACAACCCAATAATCACAATGGCAAAGAGCTGCAGGACCAACAATGCCCAGTCAGCTGCCCCGCCACGCACTTTTATGAGATAGCGCAGCGAGAGGGCTGCTTGCGTGATAAATATCAATATACCGAATGCCACATGCGCATCACGTATGAAGTGTAGGGGCGAAAGCGATGGTGTCGCGACTATTCCAAATAGCCCAATGGCGATTCCTTCTAAACCATACCGAAAACTCTGGGAGACTAAGCCGTGCGGTGAGCCAAGTGTATAACAGGCGCGGAGCAGGAAATACGCCGATGCGACGAGACCTATGCTGTATGGGAAAAGTGTTTTGCTGATATTGCCAAAATTACTCAAGCCAGCGTAGCCAAACAGACCAGACGTGCTAAGCGCGAGACAAACCACGACCGTCACTAAAAACGACCCAAAACATAACCACAGGTACCGCACAGCTCGAGGCATAGTATTAGTATAGTCCTCTCATCAAGCATCTACGCAAGCATGAGATTTATAACGTAAGCACAAAGAGTTGGTTAGTAAACAAATCTGCACAGAAAAAGAACTTTACCAAACGACCGCATTGGCAGCGTTAACACGACCCTTTGACCAGAGCGTACCAGTGCCCTGAATCTTATCTGCACTTAATTCTACCTTTGCGCGCACCGTGGCATTATTTGCACTTGGGTTCATGGACCAGGCAAGTGCTACCACGCCAGCAGTAATTGGCGTCGCCATTGATGTACCATTTGCAACGTCATAACAAAGCGCACGTGGCAATTCCTTTTGGATGGCAAATGGATGGCACGGGAAAGTAGCATACACATTTACACCAGGTGCGGCGACATCGACCCATTTTGAACCGTAGTTCGAAAAGCTCGCGCGTTTGTCGCTATTGTCGGTGGCTGCAACGGCAATTACATTGGTGTATGCTGCAGGATAATCTTTCGCTGAACTGCCATCATTTCCCGCGGCTGCTACTAGCACAGCACCGTTTCGCCAGGCATTATCAACGGCAGCTTGAATAGTTTTTGATGGTGTATCGGAACCAATGCTCATATTGAGCACTTTCGCCCCCTGTTGAACCGACCATGCGATACCATTAGCAATTGCTGACGAAGCACCCCAACCCTGATCATTTAATACCTTAGCACTGACAACGCTACAGTCAGGGCAAACACCGGCAACTCCCTGCTCATTGCTAGTAATTGCTGCAATCGTACCCGCAACATGCGTGCCGTGGCCGTACATATCCTCCGTGCCAGATGTGGCGCTCGAAAAGTTCTTTGCTGCAACAACCTTGCTTGTTATGTCGGTGTTGTCAGTGGCTACGCCAGAATCAATTACCGCAACTTTCATACCACTACCCCGAGTAACCGCCCAAGCTTCTGGTGCATCAATATCTTTGTCTGGCGTTCCGGCCGTAACATTTGTTCCACCAAGGCTCACAAAAGCTTGGCCCTCATTGTTAAGCGCCCATTGGAAAGAGAAGTATGTGTCGGTAGTCTCAGCCGAAAGTATCTGGTCAAACTCAGCAAACTCTATATTTGGGTTATGGTTAAGAGCCTCTACAATTTTTAACTCCGCACCGGTTGGTACATAAAGTATGCGCACTCCAGTGTCACCCACCGCCTCACCAAGTTTTGCGTGTTCTGCAGTGGCAATCGCACGCTCATTGATATTCGTTTTAAACTTTACTAAAATTTGGCCTTTTTGATACCCGGGGGTAGCTGATTGTGCATTAGTTTCTGAAATTATAACAAATGGGATAGAAAGTAATACTGTTAGTATCGTTATTGTAAATAGTTTATGTATCATAAAGTTATATCCTGTTCATGCTAACTAGTATCAAGCTTAGTATAATTCAAATTTTTACTAGAAACAATGTCATTCATTACGT